>NZ_PJQQ01000039.1:0-40254 GCF_002858665.1 Pseudomonas sp. FFUP_PS_473 | reverse complement strand
AAGTCACCCATTCAGCCACCACAGCCAAACGGGTTGCGCTAACGCGCAACGCGCCATGCCTGGCGCACAACAAAAAAGCCCGGCACTTGGCCAGGCTCTCTGTAGACGGGGCCAAATCCCTTTGGCTGGGCTCATTGTGTTCTGATGGTGTTACGAGTGGATGACAGGTCAGAAAAAGCCCGCGTGGGCTGTGCTTGATATAGTGGCCGGCAGATACGGGAAGCTTGGCAACGCTTTCAGATAAAATTAAACCACGCGCAATGGCGGCGGCGCCACATTCCGCTCTACTAGAACCCTTTCTCCGAGCACGCCCTGTAGAAGCGAATCTACCTCATCCAGTGGGAGGCAAAGATGGGAAGCGATCGTCTCTTTTGTATAACGATCTTTCCACAGTTCTTCCAAGACCTTTCTCCACAATATGGAGCGTTCTCGTGGAATTGATTCAGGTTCTTTAGAACGATATCCTGAAGTTGCTATTTGTTTACATAGCTCTCTGTAGTGCCAATCAGTAAGAAGCCCCGCGTCTTTGGATGTGCGAGCAAGCGCAGCAACTGAGACACCCCATCTGCCCTTACTAGAAATAATTTTCGCCAATGAGGGCGTTGCTGGAAGGTGCGCGATCAAGTCCTCCCTAGGAATAAGCAAGTGAGAAGCAAAAAGGTCGGCGTCTCTTTCTACTTCTCGCCCCTCGGGATACCCATGGCGATGCATCAACAGGTGTCCAAGCTCATGCGCCGCATCAAACCGGCTGCGCTCAGCAGACTTGACGGTATTCAAGAAAATGTAAGGTACATCGTCTCTCCAAAAAGAGAAAGCATCGACGTTTTTGCCCTCTGCGAGGGTGAATACACGTACTCCTTTTGACTCCAAAAGCTTAATGAGGTTTGGAATTGGGCGAAAACCAATCCCCCAATGCCTACGAATAGTAGCAGCAGCCGAAGACGGGTCTTCGGATCGTAGGTCGAGTAAATCAGGCTCCGGCAAATTGAATTTGCTGGAAACCCAATCATTAAAAATATATCCCAGAGATCCACTCGCTAGAGCTGCATCAGTTTGCTTGGCAGTCATTGCCTTGAGACTTCTGAAACTAACTTCCTGCTGATTGACTTCGTCGATGTCATCTAGGTAGAAAAAATTAACTGGGTATCCCAGGGCATTTGCTAGAGCCGAGACGGTTTCTTCGCTGGGGGATATAATCTTTCCGGTGTCTATTCTAGTCAGAGTGATGCTAGAGATTCCTGCCATCTCGGCTAATTGCTTTTTAGTAAGCTGTCTGCGCTTTCTTGCAAAGCTTAGTCGAGAGAGGTTAAGAATTGCCATTTTGTTTCTTCGTTATCACGATCTCGTGATCGTCTTCAATTTCGTCATTGATACTCACCAAGAACTTTGGAGCTTCCAGACTTTCATTGGCTACAAATATGCGTTCAAAAAAACCATTGAACTGATCGTCTTCAAACGGCTTGGGTCGCGAAACCTCAACTTGGATGCGATCTTTATAGGCTGCCACACAGACAAACCAAACGATAGGGAAGGAGCCTTCCTGGCTGGGAGATAGATGAGGTACACCATCCGAAAAAAGACTTCTCTCGTAAGGCATGGCTACCAATTGCCTAGTGCCTTCGCCTCGGCTCGATATGGCCTGTGGCTCTGTACTGCTACAGGCGCAGTCAACATTCTGAAAGCCGACCATCAAGCTCAACTGATCGTTGTAGACAAGCTCGATGTTGTTGAATTTGCGCGTCTTCCACCCGTCAGGCAGTGTCTGCAGCCTTAGCTGACGCGTGCCTTCTTGATAAGCCCTTGTCCCTGGGAAATTAACGGGGTCAACGTTTGGAAGGTATTCGGCCCTAGCGGACGACGCGGCCTTAGCAATATGGACGACTTTTTGCTTGGTCAGCCCGACTTTTGCAAGGGCGGCCTCTACATCGTAGGGATGATCAATGACTAGGGTACTTTGGTTTTGCATTGATGGCTCGCATGCTAATTTTTTGTTCCTACATTGTAGGTAAAAAAAATTAGCATGCAATAGCCATTCGTAAGGATTTGGCTCTTCCAGCCCTACTTGATTTTCACGCTCCCAGCCCATGGATGATCAGGAGGTCACTTAGCCTTCCATTGCTCAATCAACCCCTCCCGTCCCAGCCCGCATCACCTGACAAAGCCATCACCCTAACGCCTCATGATCTGATCGCGTCGCCACCGGTACTCTGCATGAGGCAGGCGCTGCTCCTCGAGCAACAAAATCTGAGCCTCTTTGTCCTCCTGCGCCGTCATGGGCATGTTGCCTTCAGGGAGTACCGCCGATTGCTTGCAAGCACCACATGCAGACAGTGCCCCCAACGCCAGAATCGCTATTAGTAGTCTCATGCCTTTCCCTAGGCGAGATACGCTTCATCGCTTCATGCAATGCACTTGGATTATCAATGGCAGTGGCGTGTGCCGGCCTTCCTGTCGTTATGACAGCCTTGCTTGTCGGTACGACCGCCATGGGCTACTGCAGATAGAGACGTGGCTGCGAGAATCGCGGCCAAGATGAGACTGGCGAATTTCATAGTGCACTCCATGTGTTGGGGAAATCCTGTTGAATCCTGTCGCTTACTCAGTTTTCGTTCTGATGACCGGCTAGACGCTTACTTTCTCTGCCTCACTCCCGGCATGGTTCAACCGGCGCCTTGCAAGGTGTCTTGACCCGGACAATGAGGCCCAAGTGGGTTTCCTCTGCATACCCGGTAAGCCTTTCCTCGCCATCCTGAAAGATGCGGCACATCCTCAACACGGCTTGAGCATCAGCGTCATTGCCAGCGAGGGTGATGCGCTCAGCGATCCGCTTCAGCTCTACCGCTGACCACTTCAGGTCAGACGCAAGGCCTTGGAGGTCGCGGCGTAGTTCTTGGCTCGATTTATCCAGAGTCATTCCTTTGTCCTCGTTACTCGGCCAGCCTTCACCTCTTCCGCATACCCCTCCAGCCTGTCCTCAATCTCCTGAAAGGCCAGGGCGATTCTCATCAGCTCGTTCGCCCCATCTTCGTCCCCCGCTGCGAGTAGCTTTTTGGCGAAAGTGAAGAGGTCGACACCGGACCACTTGATGACGGCCGCGGCATCTCTCAGGTCGCGGCGTAGTTCTTGATTGGGCTTCGTGGTCATAGTTCTTTCCTGCAGATCAGTCCATCCAGAACGTCATCAGCGCAGGAGTAGAGCACTTCTTGCTCAATCCGGAGTTCCTTGCTGATCCCCATCAGTTCCATAGCCTCGTCGGGCAGCCCCGCATTGTTGATGCGCTTGGCTATCTCTATCAGCTCAAACGCCGCCCACTCCATGATGGATGCGGATCCTTCAAGTTCTGCGTGGAGCTCTTGGTCGGGTTTGGTGGGGCTCATGAGGCTTTCCTTATCAGCGAGCATCGGTATACCAGAGGCAATGATCCATATCCCAGCCCTCTTTTTTATCTCTTGGCCGGCTTTGCGGGAGTGGGTTTCCAATCACCTACGGCCTCAATGGATACTCTAGGAAAGGTCTGGTCCTCCGGGGCGTGGTGACTGCGGACGTAGGCTTCGACAATCTTTCCACCTGCCGCGAATCGCTTTGCGAAGCTCTTGGCCCAGCGCTCACTCACATAGCCGATTTGATAGCGATAGGGGCCAAAAAAGAACCATCGCTTCACCTCGATAAAAATTGCAATCGCATTCGGGTCATGAGGGTTTTCTGGCTCTGGCTCCAGATAAACATCCATTCCATCTCGGATAAATCGCCGAATCAGATCCGCTCGACTTGTGCCGTCTGGGTTGCTAAACCCCGTCCCTTTAACCGTTAGTCGATAGACGCTTCCGTATTCAGCTTCTTCCATTGGGGAATCCTTTCATTCAATGGTGGGGCAACCTAAAAATGCCCACTGCGCTAGATCACACGGCTTGGCGAGGAGCATGGCTACAGGTCTCCGCCGCGCCAAATGACCTGACCGATTATCCGATGCTCGTTGATCTCGCTTCGCGATAGATTTCGGTCAGGGTTTTCGTTTTTGTCCTCATTGTCGCTACGAATGATCCATTGACCCATCGGCCCCTTGATCAAGCGCTTCACGATTGTCCCGTTGTCCGCACTGGTCATGACGAATACCTGGCGATCAACTGGATCTTGCTTGGATCGGTCAACCAGCAGCACGTCACGGTCATTGATCGTCGGCCACATGCTCTGGCCTTCGGCATAGATAACGATCAGATGCTTCTGATTAGCGCCCTTCATCCGCAGCCATTCGCGCTTGAAGGCGAGGGTGGAGCGAATCTCCACGTGCGGGTTTTCGCTGCCGAGGCCTGCAGCGGCTCTTGCATCGTACTGGGGTATGAATGCGTACCGGTCATCATCCGAGCCAGATACGTCCGAAAGAGCTGGAATTGGTGAGTTCGCCGCCTCTGTGGAGCGGTCAATTGTCACCCCTGGAGCAACCCTACGTATTCCAGAGGCCAGTGTGGGACTGACCTCTGCAGGCTCAAAGTCCAGAGCATCTGATAGCTTGATCAGGGCCTCCAAGTTTAGAGCAACTTTGCCGGTCATGTACTGGCTGACCGTGCTCTGAGGTGATTTCCATTCACACCTTTCGCCAACTTCTGTTTGGGTGAGCACCGGCTTGGCGGGATCTTCTCTGGATTCCTTGACCCGTTTTTTGTAGATGTCGTGAAGCCGCTTGGCGTCCGCAAGCTGCTCCTCGGATAGGGGGGTTCGAATCGGTTTCTTCATTCGCGTGATTTAGTAGCAGCGCTGCTTTTTAAGCAAACAGCACTGCTACTCTTTGCCTTGTAAATTGTAAAACAGCAGTGCTAATATCGAATCGAATGCCATATGAGACTGCCTCCAATGAAAACCGTAACCCTTGAGGAGTACCTGAGCGGGCATGGAACCCAGAGCGACCTCGCCAAGGCTCTAGGTATCCAGCAGAGCGCGGTTTCCCAGATGTTCCGCTCAAAGCGCGACATCCGAATCACCATTTACGAAGACGGGCGTGTTGAGGCGACCGAGATTCGCTCGATCCCTGCACGCAAATCCGCCGCCTAGCCCAATCCTTTCACTCATGAAACGGGTGTACCCATGGCCTATGACGACAAGACACACCGGCATGAGCACCAGGTGAAGTCGCGCTTCGATGACGAGGTCTTTCAAGAGCTGAAAGACGTTGCCTGTGAGGTCAAGCGTCAACACAGCGTACTGGCACGCGAAATCGTCGAAGCCGCCCTGAAGTTCAGGCGAGAGCACGGTGAGCTGCCATTCGGTTTGGAGAAACGCGCCTGATCAGGCCAAGGAGGCGTTATGCCCGACGTAGTGGAGAACGTGGTGAAGAGTCTTAGCAGGAGCGACCAAGCGGAGCTGGCGCAGTGGGGGGCGGAGAAGGGCATGACCTCCGAAGAGGTGGTGGCAACGCTCATGCGGCTGATGGATGCCATCCCTAGCAAAAAGCCCAGTAGCAACGTTGTCCCGTTTCCCCTGAAGAGGTAATGGCCTTCCCTAATTAGGGACCGCCCGCAACGAATTAACGGGGTCTCTATTGAGGGACGAGAAAAGTTGGTCATGGATGCGGCCTTGATCAGTAAACAGATTTCTATGAACCCAGATTACGAGCGAGAGAATCACATGGATACGTCCAGCTTCAGACACTCGATTCAAACCCGCGATCAGGTGTTGGTTGCTCACGCCCAGAACCAAATTGCGCGCACCAGCCTAAGCCAGGACGACTTTGCTCATGCCTTGAGTCGCGAGCTGCACCGGTCCTGCCCGGACAAGGCAAAAGCAAAGGAAGTCCCGGATTTCAGCTCTACCAAAATCGCCGGCGACGTCACCGAGTTTGTGAAGGCAACCGGCCGCTGGCTTAAGCGCGTTCAGCGCTGGCTCTCCGGTGATCAGGACCTGCCGTCCTGGCTGGAAGAGGCATGGGTGAGCGCGCTAGAGCCAGAGTTTCGCGACCACTGTGTGAATGAACTCGCTAGCCGGCACGGCCTGATCGGTGCTCGCCAAATGGAAAGCCAGCAGTGCGCTAACAAAAGCTTCGGCGCACTAGTTCGTGCGCTGGGCGATGTGATCGATACCGGCAGTGAAGTCTTTGATGACCAAGTGATGTGCGAGGAGGACCTGCCTCACCTGCCGGCGTTCGCAAAGCAATGCCGCCAAGTTGAAGCAAGGGCAGGGGAGTTAGGCCGTAGGGCTGAGGAGCTTCTGGCGAATGCTCGGCCGGCACTGAAATCAATCGCCTGAATCGCAGGCACAAAAAAGCCGGTGGCTAGACCGGCTTCTTCAACAACAACGTGGAGTCGATTATGCACACTGCAATCGATGCAGGCAATAGCACCACTATCGCGTCAGGCTATGGCATCACCGCGAATCTGACGCGACAGGTCATGTCGTCGCGAGAGATCGCCGAGCTGACCGGAAAGCGTCACCCTGACGTCAAGCGCGACATCCAGGCCATGGCGAAAGACCTGAAGGAAGATGTGAGCAGTTTTGCGCGCATCTATCTTGACGGCATGAACCGCCAGCAGACCGAGTACCTGCTGGACCGGGAGCACACAGACTGCTTGCTGACTGGCTACAGCGCTTTGATGCGCTTGGCTGTGATCAAGCGTTGGCGTGAATTGGAGGAGGGCAGTGCACGCGTCATTGCCACGCTCCCTGACTTTTCTAACCCGGCTGCCGCTGCGCGCGCCTGGGCTGAGCAATTTGAGCTGCAGCAAGCTGCCAGCCAGGCCTTGGCCATCGCAGCACCGAAAGTCGCATTCGTCGATCAGTACGTTGAGGCCGCTGGCTCGATGGGCTTTCGGCAAGTGGCCAAGCTGCTGAATGCCAACGAGCGCCAGTTCCGCCAGATGCTTCTGGATAAAGGCGTCATGTACTACCTGGCCGGCGTACTCACCCCGTATAGCCACCATCAAGATGCTGGGCGCTTCGAAGTGAAAACCGGAACGAGTGCTTCCAATGGACACGCATTCAACCAGGCCCGCTTCACGTCGAAGGGCGTGCAGTGGGTTGCCGGCTTGTGGGCGGATTACCAGATCCGGGCGGTGGTATAGCCATGCAGTTCACCATTCACATCAATCAATCGCTTGCCTTGGAGTGGGGTTTGAATGCCCAGCAGGCGTTGCTGTTTGCGTTTGTCTACGAGTGCCCCAGCTGGGCCAAGCCGGTCAAGACAGATAGCGGGATCTACTTTGCGCTGAGCAAGGCCAAGATCGTCGAAGAACTGCCACTGCTGACCGATAAGCCAGATACTGCATACCGACTGCTCAGGGCTCTCGCTGAGGCTGGTCTGATCGAGCTGTCGAGCACTTCCAGCATCACATTGGTGCGACTGACCGAGAAGGGCAAAGAGTGGAATCGCAAGCTCGATTGGTCGGAAAAATATCCGACCACAAAGCCCGGAAATGGTCGGAAAAATATCCGAGCTACCTCGGAAAAATCTCCGAGCAAGGTCGGAAATAAATCCGAGCCAGGGTCGGAAAAATCTCCGACAAATCAAGGTACCAGTAATCAGGTAACCAATCAGGGTACCAGTCAGCAGCCGCATGAGATTCAAGAAGTTATCGCCGAGCAGGATCGTCAGGCGCTGGAGTCGCAGGACGACCGGCAGCGCTTCGCCATGTTCGCCGAGTGGAATCCACCGGCTGACCTGGTGAGCACCCAGCTGAAATTGGCCGGCCTGACCCTGGAAGCGCTGACCGAGGAAACGCTCGTGAGCTTTCTGGGTTACTACGTCGCCAAACCTCGGGTGCTCGACAGCAACGGCGGCTGGTGCTTCCGCCTGGCCAAGTGGCTCAAGAGCGAGAAGGCCAAGGCTGCAGCCGAAGCAGAACTGGACGAGACCAAATCCAACTGGGCACAGAAGGGGGTGCGCCTGTGACCGCGACCAATGTTCGACAACTCCTCGCCAATCGCAAAACCGATCCGACCTACCAGCCACCGGCTGAGCCAGGCCATGTACCGATTGATCCAGCAACCCAGCAGGTCATTGAGGATTTGTTCCTGCGGTTGCGCGGCGCCTGCGGTGCTTGGCGCCAATCCTGGCCAACGCCTTCCGTGATGGATGCGGCCAAGCTGGAATGGCTCGGCGAGTTCATGCGTTCCGGGATCACTCGCCTTGAGCAGATCGACCACGGCATGCGCGTGCTGAGCGCGAGCAGGTCCGCGTTCGTTCCGGCGCCGGGGGTGTTCGTCAGTTGGTGCTTCGCGCCGGAAGGCCTTGGCCTCCCCAGCGTCGAGAAGGCCTACGCCCAAGGCCTGCGCAACTGCCACCCGGCCATGCGCGGGTCGGCGAAGTGGATGCATCCAGCCGTTTATCACGCAACTGCCGCCGCAGGCTTCCACAGCCTGCCGTTGATGTCGCGTGAGCTCGGGCTGAGCTGCTTCGAGAAGCACTACCTGGCGCAGTGCCGGAAGATTTGGAAAGGCGAGAGCCTGGGGCCGGTACCGGTCGCCGAGCTTGCTGCACCGCCCGCGCCACGCACTCTCGATGTGGGGCGTGCCGCGCTGCAGGCGCTGCGTGCGGGTCGAGGTGCACGCGCATGACCGATCCGATGCTGGCTGCGCCTGACCTCACTGAGTACCGCTGGGCGCTGTACGCCTGCGGTCACCTGCTGGACCTCACCAATAAGCCCCAGCCGCCTGTTGGCCTGTACCGCGACGAAGCATCGGCGCGAACTCACGGCCTGCGTATGTGGCCATCCACTTTCACTGTCATCGATCTTCACGGAGACGACCGCCAATGAAGCAATCCAAGCTGACCAAAGCCGCGCGCGGCCGGGAGTGCCAGGTGCGCATTCCTGGTGTTTGTAACGGCAATCCCGAAACCACTGTGCTGGCTCATTACCGGATGTCCGGTACCTGCGGTGTCGGCATGAAGCCGAATGATCTGCAGGGCGCCTGGGCATGCAGCGCTTGTCACGACGCCTGCGATGGTCGCAGTAACACAGTTGGCCGCGAAGAGGCTCGTCAGTGCCACGCCGAGGGTGTCATGCGTACGCAGGCCATTCTGATCAGCGAGGGAGTGGTTGCCGCATGAATGGCCAGAAGCCTCCGTTTCGAAACCCTACGTCACTGCCTTCTGCCAAGAAGCCCCACGCCAAGCCCGTTGACCGCGAAGGCCCCGAGCAGGCCGCACTGATGCGGGAAATCGAGCTTCGTTATCCGCAGGTATTCGAGCTGATCTACCACGTCCCTAATGGTGGCAAGCGTCATCCCGCTACCGCCAAAAAACTCAAGGAACAAGGCGTTAAGGCTGGTATCCCTGACCTGGTGCTGACCATGGCGCGCGGTGGTTACTTCGGCCTGTATATCGAGTTCAAGGCGACCATTGAGCCTGCCCTCGTGTCGGCCAGTCAGTCGGCCTGCTTGCGCCGGTTGAATGAGCAGGGCTATCTGGCGGTCGTTTGCAGGGGGCACTTCGATGCCATGGAGCAGATCCGGGCCTACCTGCGCATGGCGCCGACCGTGGTGGCCGCATGACGATGGCGGTCGCGTTCTCCGATGCCGAAATTCGTCGGCAGGCGGCTGACCCATCGGCGGTACTGATGCGTGATCCTCGTCACCCGGGCCTGTATTTCCGGTTCACCGAAGCACGCCCGCGCGGCACCTGGTATCTGGTGGTACGCAAGCGCTGGAACCGGATCGGCGCCTATCCTGACCTGCCGACCAAGACCGTGCTGGCTGCGCTGCCAGACCTGCGTCAGCGTCTGGCGAGCGACACCCAGGCCAGTGCTGCCGTTTCGGCATGGAGCACGCTGGGGGAACTGCTAGCCTGGTACAGCGACCGCATGAGCCGAGATCGCAGCCTGTCGGCCAAGCGCAAGGCCACGGCCAAGTCGGCGATTGCTTGCCACCTGATTCCACGCGTAGGCGGCTTGGCCTTTGCCGACGTGCGCCACGGCACCCTCGACGCTCAGCTGATGTGGCCGCTGCAGGCCACCCTGTCACTGGAGTTCGTCCGACTGATCTTCGGCTTGCTGGTGGTTGCCTGTCGTCGGGCGCACACGCTGGGTCTGATTCCGAGCAACCCGATGGCCGGGATCAAGTTCAGCGACTTCTCGAAGGCCAAGATCAAGGCGAAGGCTGCACGGCTGCGTGGTGTGCAGATTGAGCCGCTGCTTGCCCAGCTTGAGGGCGTATGGGCGGAGGAACCGGCCGATGCGATGCTGGCCTTGTTGATGCTGTGCCACGGTACCCGCGTCGGTGAGACCCGAATGGCTCAATGGCCACACTTCAGCCTGGCCGAGCGCAAGTGGCATATCCCGGCTGAGCACACCAAGACGCGTGTTGAGCACTCGCTGCCGCTGACCGACCAGGTGTGCGTCCTGCTGACCCAATACAGAGACACCCAGCTCGCCAGTGGCTACACCGGCCAGTATCTGTTCCCGGCCCGTAACGGCAAGGGCATGAGCGAGGGCCAGGCCAGCGCCGTGTTCACCCGACTAGGGAAGGGTGAGTGGACCAGCCATGACCTGCGCAAGTTGGCCCGCACCGGCTGGGCTGACCTGGGTATCGACTTCCTGATCGGCGAGATGCTGATCAACCACGCGATGGGTCACAACGTGCAGGCCTATATCCACACCACGGTCGAGGAGCGTAAGCGCATTGCCCTGGAGCAGTGGCACGCCCATTTAGACGGCAAGGGTTTGATCCTCATTCACGGGTTGAAGGAGGGTAGAAACGAAGATTCGCGCAATGCGCTGGAGGCCGCGCAGAACAAGGGCTGCGGCACCATCAACAAAACAACCATAGGCGAGGATTCAAAGGCATGAAAAAGAGCCATGGGCCCGCCTTCCGCAAGCAGGTGATCGAACTGGCCCAGTGCCCAGCATGCCGGGGGATGGCAGTCATCAAAGGGGTGTTTCACGAGATGGCCTGCTTGCCGTGCAACGCATCTGGCTGGGTGGTGGCCGCAACTGGCGATGCTCTGCCGGTTGATGAACTGGTCACCCAGTTGAGCCTGCGTTTGCAGGCCGCGCAGCGCCAGATCGAACAGTTGAACAGGCCAGCGCTTATGGGGCCGGCTGCGCAGTACCAACAGAACAACCGTCGCGGTGCCGGCGGAACGAATTACACCGGGGATTGAGGGGAAGGACATGATCTATAGCAGCGTATCGGGGGCGGTAGTTGCGGCATTGGCAGCAGGCGAGAAGGGCGCTGCAAAAGGGCAGGCGTGGCAGAAACTGTACAAGGCAGCCGAAGAGGAGGGTGGCTGCCTGGCCTCGCTGAGCAGTCCTTCACATGGTTTGGATCGTACCCAGGTGGATTACTGGCTGTCGGCGCGCCTGCATCACCTGCTGATCCCGCGACACTGGGATGCCCTGGTGGCGAAGTACAGCACTAGTAAGGTGAAGAAGGTTCAGGCGATCACAGCGGTGAGGCCGCTCATTGCCAGCCCGGCACCGCAACTGTTCATCTACAAGGCGGTGACGGCCTGGGCGATCCCGAAGCTGAAGGGCGCACGACGTAAGGCGCCGCGCTCGGTGTCGGTCGAGGTCCCGCTTGACGCTTCACCATGGCGCCGGGAGGCGACGGTAAATGCTGCAGTCGCCGCAGGTCAGGCAGAGAGGCGCCGGATCGAGGCGCTGGAAGAGGATGTGATCATTCTGGCGGACAGCTTCTACGATATGAACACCTGGGATCTGGATGCCACGCCTGAGCCGACACGGCGCCGTTGGAGAGCGCAAATCAACGAGAAGCTCGACGGCATGGTAGATGAAGCCCTGGCCGAAGTACGGGTGATTCTCGAAGCTGAGGGACTGCTGGTCTATGAGGCCGCGTGAGTTGCCCATGGCGAGCTCTTCATCCACCATCTCCTGTTAGCCGGGACAGATAGCTGTCCCGGCACTACCACCGAGGAGATAGGGAAGATGCAAGGACTACTCATTCCACTGAGTTTCGCGATCTGGATCGGCGTTTGGATACTAATCGTCAAGAAGAGAGGCCGTCTTGGAAAGGTCTCTGGGAACTTAATCGGCGGCCTTGTTGGGCTTATCGTTGCGACAGTATTCCTTCGCGCTCTGATTCCAGAGCTTGCTCCCGAGGAGAAAGCAACTGCTGCCCGCAGCGTTGCTTCGCCAGTTGTTGCCCAGGCGCCAAGCCAGCAGAAACCATCCGTCCCAGCTGAGGCTATCGACAAAATCACCCTCTTGTACCTCAAACACAAGGTCTACCCGAACGATCCAACCGTCTGCGAGGCGGAGCGCATTGGCGGCCGAGATATGGTCGGCTGCAGGGCTCAGGGCTGGGGTGGTAACAGCCAGGTTCACGTCTGGGAGTATTCCCAAGGGAAGTTTAAGTCGATTAACGGCAGCGCACGTTCATTGGCTGAAACCAAGTTCTCGAATGAAAGTGCTGTGGAGGTCAGTCCTCTACCCCTGCCGAGCGATATCAAGGTCGATGAGGTGGTGAAGGTTTTCGCGAAAGGGTGATTGGATTTCGACATCAGTATTGACAGGCGTGAGCGACTGAGCGAAATTATTCCCATCCTGTCATTCCTGCGCGTGTTGAGGAGTGACTCAAATAACCCGACTTTCGAGTCGGGTTTTTTATGGGGCATGAATTGTGGAGCCTGTGCAAGCGGCGACTGTGCTGGGTTGGGGAGAGATTCTCAAAATCGTCTTGGCTAGCGGTGTCGTGGCGGCGCTGATAGGCATCTTGAAAGATGTTTTTTTAAAGCGTCGAGAGAGGAAGCAAGATGCGTTGTTCGCCGCGATAGGCTTGGTCGCCAAGCTTGATCTGTACGCCCTCCAGTCTCGGGCGAGGCTCTGGGACTATGATGAGCGTACGGCTGAGCTAAATCCTCATCAGCACGATCAAAACTGGCCCACCTGCACCTATCCCGATCTCGAAATCTCAGACGATGCTTTAAAGCATTTGAGTCTTGAGCATGCCAGTGACTTGGCGTGGATTTCGACCGAAAAGGCGATAGCGGGCCAGTACCTCAGTATTGTTGACGAAGTCTCGTTTGATCCGACTGAAGTGCACGCCCGTAAAGCAGAAGTTGTAGGCTATTTCGGCTATGAGGCCTTCTTGTTAGCTCGAAAGCTTAGGACTGCATATGGTCTTCCATCATTTGGTCAGCGATGGGGAGTTCATGAGGATTTTCCAGACCTATTAAGAGCTTGGAAGAAGACAAAAAACGAGGTCGCTAGGCACGCTCAACCACTTACCGCTGATGACATCTAAGTAATTTTTAGTTCCGATAGCCCAGTCAATGACTGGGCTTTTTTATTTCCGCTCCCCGCAACGGGAGGAATCGAGATGCCGACCATGCCCGAGAAGGATCCTGGCCTGTGGGCCGCCGCGCTTGCCTGGCTGATAGCACATCAGCCGCAGCTCTATACAGGTGGCATTGCTGCAGCGGTAGCTATGTGCCGAGTGGTCTACGGCGGTGGCCGAGGTCGTAAAGTGGTCCTTGAGGGGGCGATCTGCGGCCTGATCGCAATCAGCTTGCTGCCCGTCCTGGAGTACTTCGCGTTGCCGCCGAACCTGTCGGTCTTCGCTGGCTGCATGGTTGGCTTCATGGGCGTCGAGAAGTTGCGTGAGTATTCGGACCGCTTCATGAGCAAGAAAGCGGAGGGCTGACACATGACCCTCGCCGATCAAGGCAAGACCCAAAGACCCTATGGCTACCGCTGGCAACAAGCCCGGGAAGGCTGGTTACGCAAGAACCCGCTCTGCGTTCGCTGCAAACAATCGGGCCTCAATAAGCCGGCCACCGTCGTCGACCACATCCAACCACACCGCGGTGACATGACCCTGTTCTGGGATCGGACCAATTGGCAATCGCTGTGCACCAACTGTCATAGCTCCTACAAGCAACGCCTTGAGAAGTCAGGGCGCGAGGTTGGGTGCGACCTCAGCGGAAGGCCGCTGGACCCACGGCACCACTGGAATCGGCCCTCCTGAAAGCCTCCGGGCGCTGCGGGGCCCCATGATCCAGGGTAGGGGGGGTGAAAATGTTTTTCCTGAAACCTTTCCTGACCCTTCGCCCCCCTTCGTGCGCAAAGCCGCGAAATGAAATGATTTTTTTTGGGATCAAAAAATGGCTGGGAGAAGACCGACCCCGACAGAGCTGAAGCTGGTCAGGGGGAATCCCGGCAAGCGCCCGATCAACAAAAAAGAGCCACTGCCGGCCAAGCGCATTCCCAGCACTCCGGCGCATCTCACTGATGAAGGTCAAGTGGCCTGGGGGCGACTCACCGTTCTGCTTGATCGCATGGGCGTGCTCACTGAAGCAGATGGCTTTGCGCTTGAGCGACTCTGTGATTGTTATTCCGAGATTCTCGCTTTGCGCGAACTTGTTGACGCCAATGGGCGAACCTACGAGACCACCAGCACCCAAGGTGAGCTGGTGATTAAAGCGAACCCTGCTGTTGCCATGCTCGCTGACGCCGACCGACGCTTTAAAAGTTACCTGGTCGAATTCGGCCTCACCCCAGCCGCCCGATCTAAAGTCCAGATAAAAACCGATGACGACCAAGAAGACCAGTTCGCGGAGTTCTTCGGTTGAGGATCCTGCTACCCAGTATGCGCGTGAAGTGCATTCCGGTGAGCGAGTCGCCGGGCCGGACATACGAAACGCATGCGCCCGTCATCTGAAGGACTTAAAGGAAGGGCATAAACGCGGGTTGGTTTGGGATCTGGAGGAGGCCAACAAGGCCATTAGGTTTTACCGCACGGTCCTGAAACTTAACGGTGGTGAGTTCGAAGGTCTGCCATTTGAGCTGTTGCCTTGGCAGAAATTTATCGTCGGCAGCATTTTTGGTTGGAAGACCAATGATGGCTACCGGCGCTTTCGCGTGGTTTACGTCGAGAGTGGGAAGGGCTCAGGAAAATCACCGTTAGCCGCCGGGGTGGGGCTGAAAGGCTTGGTCGCAGACAATGAGGCGCGGGCCGAAATCTACGCGGCGGCGACGAAAAAAGACCAGGCGATGATCCTGTTTCGAGACGCCGTTGCGATGGTGCAGCAGTCGCCGGAGCTGACGAAGCGCCTGGCCTGCAGTGGCACCGGTCAGAACATCTGGAACCTGGCTTACCTCAAGGCTGGATCGTTTTTCCGCCCGATCAGCTCCGACGACGGTCAGTCAGGTCCCAGGCCGCACATGGCGTTGATTGACGAGGTGCATGAACACAAGACCAACCTTGTCGTGGAGATGATGCGAGCCGGCACCAAGAGCCGTAAACAGGCACTGATTTTCATGATCACCAACAGCGGCTCAAATAAGCGCGGACCGTGCTGGGAGTATCACGAGTACGGGGCCAGGGTTGCTTCCGGCGCGCTGATTGACGACGGTTTTTTCGCCTACATCTGCTCGCTGGATGAGGGTGATGATCCGATCAAGGATGAAAGCTGCTGGTTCAAGTCGAACCCGTCACTGCAGGACGCCGACCTACCAGGCATGAAGTACCTGCGTGAACAGGTGACGGAGGCGCGAGGGATGCCGAGCAAAGAGGCGATGGTTAGGCGGCTGAACTTCTGCGAGTGGACGGGCGCCGAATCGCCCTGGATCTCATGGGATGTTTGGAGCCAGGCCGAAGAGCGCGTACCGATGTCGCTTCTACGCAACCGTCCGTGCGTGGGCGGGCTGGACCTTTCCAGCACCACCGACCTGACATCCTTTGTTTTGCTGTTCTATCCGACCTATGAGGATCCGCACTGGCGGCTGCTTCCGTATTTCTGGATTCCCGATTTCGAGCTGGATAAACGTGAAGCGAGGGACAAGGTGCCTTATGCGGCCTGGATCAAGTCGCGGGATCTTGAAACCACGCCGGGTCGAGCCATCAGCAAGCTGCATGTACTTCGCAGGATGCAGACCATTTGTGACTTCTTCCAGGTGGACAAGATTGCTTTTGACCGGTGGCGTATTGAGGACATGCGTCAATTGATGACTGAGTACGATATCTCGCTGCCGCCGCTGGTTGAATTCGGGCAGGGCTTCAAGGATATGGGGCCAGCGGTAGACGAATTTGAGCGCCGCTTGCTTGGGATGGCCGAACTCAGGCCTGAAGGTGACGATTCATCAGATGAACTCTTTGATGATGCACCCCCAGTCGAAACGGTGGAGTCCTTGCGTCATGACGGTAACCCCGTTATGACCTGGTGCGCGGGTAACGCGGTGATCGTTTCTGACCCGGCAAACAACCGCAAAGCAGACAAGGCCAAGGCTACCGGGCGAATCGACGGGATTATCGCGGCCATCATGGCGACTGGTATCAGCGGGGCAGTCTCAAGCGGTAGCAGTGGCACATCCATCTATGACGAAGGAGTCGGGGTTTGAACATCATCGCAATTGCAGCGTGGCTGGCTGGTCTGGTCGGCTTCGGCCTGCTGGTCGGCGGGGTCGCTCTGATTCATGTGCCCACTGCTTTTATCATTGCGGGGCTTGGCCTGATTGGCTGGGCCTGGCTGGCTGACAAGGCTGCCGCCCGCGCTCAATTCAAACGCAATCCCGAAGGGGGCTGAGCATGTTCTTCAGCAATCTGCTCGGCGCCAATGAGGGTGCAGTTTCCGACGGGAGTAGCGGCTTCTGGCGCGGCCTGATTGGCTCTGGTCGGTCGGCCGCAGGGGTGACTGTCACGCCGGACACCGCCTTGGCAATCACGGTTCTCCAGAATTGCGTCACGCTGTTGGCAGAGAGCATTGGCCAGTTGCCGCTTGAGATGTACCGCCGGCTCGGGGATGGCAAGCGTGAAGTCGCTTCAGGTCACCCGCTTTACGATGTGTTGCGCTACCAACCCAACCCGTGGCAGACACCCTATGAGTACCGGGAAGCTGGGCAGCTGGCATTGGGTTTGAGAGGCAATTGCTACAGCTACATTGAGCGGGGTGATGACGGCGCAGTGAAAGCGCTTTATCCGCTTCACAACGATAAGGTGCTGGTCCTCAAGGGCGGAGATCTCCGGCCGGTGTATCGCATTGGCGGACATGAGCCGTTGCCTATGCGCTTGATACATCATGTGCGTTGGCACACGAAAAACCATTACACGGGCCTGTCGCCCATTGAGCTGCATGCAGATGCTGTCGGCTTGGCACAGGCGGTTAGGCAGTACGCGGGCAAATCATTCGCCAACGGTACCGCCGTCAGCGGTGTAATTGAGCGACCGCGGGAGGCGCCGCCAATTAAGGAACAGGTCAGCATCGACCGCATCCTCGATCAGTGGGGGACCAAGTTCTCCGGCATCGACAACGCCAAGAAGGTCGCGATGCTGCAGGAGGGTATGACCTTCAAGCCGGTATCGATGAATAACGTTGATGCCGAACTACTGGGCATCCTCAAGGCTACCGGCCTCGATCTGGCGCGGATCTACAAGATCCCCCCTCACATGGTTAACGACCTGGAAAAGGCCAGCTACAACAGTCTTGAACAACTGCTGATTCAGTACGTGATCTTTGCCTTGATGCCATGGGTCAAGCGGCATGAGCAGGCGATGATGCGCGACTTTTTACTGCCGGCCGAACGGCGGGAGTACTTCATCGAGTTCAACCTTTCCGGCTTGCTGCGAGGCGACCAGAAGAGCCGTTACGACGCATATGCGATCGGTCGCCAATGGGGATGGCTGTCGATCAATGACATTCGCCGCCTGGAAAACATGCCGCCGGTGGCCAACGGTGATAGCTACCTGCAGCCGCTGAACATGACTGATGTGGCGCATGGCCTACCCAACATGAACAACCCCGACGTCCGCGCTCAGCTCGAGCAGCAGCGCGACGACATCTTGAGGATGCTTGCCGCATGAAACGACATCTGCGCGCCGCCAGTCTGCTGTTCAATCAGCCGCTGTTGACCACCCCCGATATGCTGGATATGGCTGTGCGCTGGGCCAACCAGACGATGAGCCTGAATATCGTCAACTTGAACATGGGAGGAGCGGCAGCCAATCCCAAGCTGTTTTATGACGATGAGGATTACCAGGCGCAGCAGGATCGCCGCGAAGAGCAGCGCCGTGCTGCGATCGCCCAAACGGGTGTTGAGGTGATTCCGGTGCACGGGGTGCTAGTGAGTCGCGGCAGCCATCTGAATGCTTGCGAAACGATGACCAGCTACGAGGGGTTACGTGCAGCGCTGAATCAAGCGGTGGCCGACCCCATGGTCGAACACATTGTGCTCGACATTGACAGCCCAGGCGGCAGCGCAGTCGGAGCCTTTGAGCTGGCAGCGGATATTCGCGCAGCAACCAAGATCAAGCCCATCACCGGCTTGGTCAACTTCATGGCGTACTCTGGTGGCTACCTGATTGCGGCCGCATGTACAGACGTAGTGGTCAGTCTGACCTCTGGCGTGGGGTCCATTGGCGTGATTGCCAGCCACATGGACCGGTCCAAGATGATCGAAGGTATGGGCGTCAAGGTCACTACGGTGTTTGCAGGGGCGCACAAGAATGACCTGAGCCCAAACGAGCCGATCACTGATCAGTCACTTCAGGTGCTGAATGAGATTGTCCAGGAGAGCTACCAACTCTTCACGACCCATGTTGCCGAGTACCGTGGTCGTGACGTGACCGACATCATTGCCACTGAGGCCGGATGTTATCGCGGCGCGACTGCCATTGCTGTTGGCCTCGCAGATCGCCTGGAGTCACCGCAGCTCGCGGTAGATAACTTGTCTCAAGCAGTCGCCATCAGTCGCGCGCAACGGCAGGGCGGCATTCAAGCACGACAGCGAATCAGTGTGCAGGCCTCAGCCTTCGCCATTCAGTCTCAACTCTGACCGCGTTCGCGGCAGTGATCTCAACCGCCTATTGGCGGTTTTTTTATGCCCAGGAGGCAGTATGTCCCTCGTAACTCAATTGCGTAGCGAACGCGCCACTATCAATGGCCAGATTCAGGCGCTGGCTCAACTTGAAGCTGCGGGCACCTCGCTCAGTGCAGAGCAGTTGGCCCAGTTCGAGCAGCTCAGCGTTCAGTTCAACAGCCTGACCGACAAACTTTCTCGAGCTGAAGCCGCCGAGCGAATGGCCGCGACCAATGCGGTGCCCGTCGATGAGAGCGCTCAAGGCCTGAATGGTCCACCCGGAAACATCAGTGGTCCATTTACTGCAAAGCCTGTGCCAGGTGCCAACATGGCGCAGATGGTACGCGTGCTCGCTGCTGCGCGCGGCGATCAACATGCCGCCGCCAAGATGGCGAAGGACTCAGGCTACAGCCCTGAAATCGCCATGGCTCTGAGCACCGTTACCCCGGGTGCTGGCGGGGTTCTGGTACCGCAAAGCTTCTCCAGCGAAGTAATCGAACTGTTGCGGCCGAAGTCGGTGGTGCGCAAGCTCGGCGCCGTCTCCCTGCCGCTGCAAAACGGGAACCTCACAGTACCGCGAATTAAAGGCGGCGCAGTCGTCGGCTACATCGGTACCGAGGAGGATATGCCGGCTACCGATATGCAGTTCGACGATCTGAAACTGTCGTCGAAAAAGCTGGCGGCCTTGGTTCCGATCAGCAACGACCTGCTGGCGTACTCGGGCACCAACCCGAGCGTTGATCGTCTTGTCGTGAACGATCTGACTGCCTCTGTAGCAACGGCAGAAGACCTGTCCTTCCTGCGTGGCGCAGGCACCGGCAACCTGCCCAAAGGGCTGCGTTTCTGGGCGCCGGCTTTCAACGTGTTCGCGGCACCGGCAGCAGTGACGCTTGAGGCTGTCGAGTTTGCCTTGTCTGCCTTGATCCTGCGCCTGGAGAATGCCAACTCCAATATGACGGCTCCCGGCTTTGCCATGGCGCCGCGTACCAAGCGCTGGCTCTCGGCGCTGCGTGATGGCAATGGCAACAAGGCCTATCCAGAGCTGGACCAGAACATGCTGAAGGGCTTCCCAGTAGGCTCCTCTACCCAGATCCCGATCAACCTGGGGGCCGATGGCGATGCCTCGGAAATCCATTTCGCAGACTTCGCGGACTGCTTCATTGGCGAAGACGACGCGATGGTCATCGACTTCAGCAAGGAGGCTACCTACAAGGACGGCAGCGGCAACGTCATCAGCGCCTTCCAGCGTGATCAGACGTTGGTGCGCGTGATTGCCAAGCATGACTTCGGCCCACGGCACGTTGAGTCGGTGGCAGTGATGACCGACGTCAAATGGGGCAGCACCCTCTAACACACCCGGCCCGGAGCTCCGGGCCTTCCATGACTCAGTTTAGGGGAGCATCCCATGTCCAAAGTTATCGTTACCTTTGAAAAAAACTGGCGCGGTTATGCCGCCGGAGAAACTGCAGGCTTTGATTCCAGCGTTGCAGATAGCCTGATTGAGGCAGGCTATGCCATTGAGGCTGACAAGAAGGCTTCAAAAAAGGGCAAGACTGGTGCGAATAGCAATGCACCCAGTGGGGCACAGGGTAGTACCGGAGCAGATGACTCCGGTACCGGTAGCAAGCCAGGTGCGGAATCGGATGCTGATGGGAAGCCCTGATCATGGCGCGCCGTATCGCCTACACGGGGCCGCCCGTGCTGACGTTGGAGCAGGTTGCGTATCAATGTCGGGCTGAGCCGGAAGATCTGCAACCAGAGTTGATCGAGCAGATCATCATTCCCGGTGTTACCGCGCAATGCGAGTCCAAAACCGGCGCCGCGATTCGGGCTGCCCTGTACGAAGAGGATTGGCCTGAGCACTTCGCGTCGGGGCACCCACTGGATGTTGGGCAGGTAACAGAGGTCGAATCAGTTCACCTGCTGGACGACGGCGCAAGCCCTGAGCTGTTTTCCGGTGCGGTTGAGGTTCGTTCCAGTGGGCGGGAAAGCTATCTGCATTTCCCTGGTGGCCGGCCATCAGGTGCGCTGCGTATTCGATACCGTGCGGGCGTGAACATTGAGGCCTACCCCGGTGTACTGAGCTGGTTGCTGATGGCGGCGGAAACGGTATTCACCCACCGAGGGCTTTTGGTCGTCGGGCAATCCCTGGCCGAAGTCCCGGCGAGTTTCGTCGACCACCTGTTGGCGGATATCACCGTGCCGCCGAGGTTCTAGCCATGGCGATCAGAGAGCCTTCCTCGGGCGAGCTTCGCGCTCGCATGGCTGTTCGAGTTCGTGTCGACAAGCCAGCAGGCCCCGGCCTAGTGCCTGAGTTCACTCATGTTTGCAATCGTTGGGCAAAGGTAGAGCCGCTGGGAACGGCGACCTATGCCAATGCTCAGCAAACCGGCAACAAGATCACTCACCGCCTTTACTGCCGTCACATTCCGGGTTTGGACTCGGCGTATGAGCTCGTTTGGCATGATCGGGTGTTCCGCGTCCGCCGGCCAACCGATCTGGCTGGGCGCATGGTGTGGTCGGTGATCGAAGTTGAGGAGCTGGGGCCAGATGGTCCGCCTGCCAACGAAGGGGGAAGCGATGAGCAATTCGGTTTCCGTTGACGGCTACCTGCATATCGAAGGCTTTGAAAAGTTCGACTTTGAAGCCTTCAACAAGCGCAAAGTTCGGGCGGGCATGCGCAAGGTTGGTGCCCTGGTCACTGGCCGCGCGCAGATGAACCTGGCGCTTGGCGGTGGGCAGGCGGGCTACCCGGAGAGTCGAACCGGCGCGACGGTCGATTCGATCAGCTACAAGGTGTCGCGCTTTGGCTTTCTGGTGCGAATTGCACCGACCAAGACCGACAGCATGGGGGAGGATTTCTACCCCGCATACCTGCACTACGGGGTACGGCTTGGGTCCAAGCCTCGGGCGCTAGCGCCGGGCAAGGGGCGCGGTAAGAGTAATCGCCGTGCCAGTGGCCAGCGGCAGGCGTTGGTGGCTGCCCGGAAGGGAAACGGCTGGCGCATCACGCCGCGAGACAACTACATGACCGATGCCTTGGCGGACACCAAGGCGGACGCCCAGCGCATCTTGCGGCAGACCTTTTCCGATGCGCTGTTGAACTGACGGCCCAGGCGCCGCCCAAGCCCCGTAATGGGGCTTTTTTGTGCCCGAGAGGAAAGCATGCGAATCACCCCAGTGATCGAGCAACTGAAACAGCGCTGCCCGTCTTTTGAAAACCGGGTGGCGGGCGGTCTGGATTGGGACCCGGTAAAGGGCAGTGCGCTGATGAAGCTGCCTGCAGCGTATGTGATCCCCACCGGTGACGGGGCCGATGAGCCGGAGCAGCAGAACGTCATTGTTCAGCAGGTCAGGGACGCCATTGATGTGTGCGTCGTACTGAAGAACTACGACGAGCGCGGGCAGCAGGTTGCCGACCAGTTGCATTTGGTTCGGGCCAGTCTCTGGCGTGCTCTGGTTGGGTTTGAGCCTGATAAGGATTACGGGCAACTGCTGTATGACGGCGGGTCTTTGCTGCTTATCGACCGTGATCGGGTGGTTTACCGGTTCCGGTTCTTTGCTGACTTCCAGCTGGGCAACCTCACCATTGGGTCTGGTACCAGCCCGGAAACGTGGCAGGCATGCACGCTGCTGGGCCTTCCTCCGCTGGAAGGGGTCGACACGTCGCTCGACTTTATCGACCCCGTGGTCGACCGCAATGTCGCCCCCGAGGGGCCTGACGGGCGTATCGAAATCAAAACCCGAGAGGACTTATCTCAATGACTCAGATTTACCTGAAGCCGGTAGCGGGGCGTGACAACCCGATGCCGGAGAAGGGCGGCGAACTGCTGCCCGAAGAGGGCGCCTATGTGCCCCGTAATGCGTACTGGGTGCGCCGCCTGAATGCGGGTGACGTGATAGAAGCCAAGCCCAAGAAAGAGGCCAAGGTATGAGCGTCGGTTTCAGCAACATTCCGTCTGATATTCGTGTCCCGCTGTTCTGCGCCGAGGTTGATAACTCGATGGCGAACAGCGGCGCCGGTGCCGGACTTCGCCGCCTGATCATTGGCCAGGTCAACGACAACGCCGATGCCGGCGAAATCGGTAGCCTGGTGCTGGTGTCGCGCACCTCTGAAGCCATTGCCATCGGCGGCGCCGGCTCGATGCTGGCCGCAATGCACCAAATGCACCGCGCTATCGACATCGCCGGTGAGGTCTGGTGCCTGCCGTTGAAGGTCGACACTGGCGCGACTGCGACCTGCAGCGTTACCGTAACGGGCAACGTGACAGCAGCAGGCGTGATCAACCTGTACGTGGCTGGCCAGCGTGTGCGCTCTGCCGTGGTTGCCTCGGCGTCGGCTGAGGCCGTGGCCACCGGCTTGGCGACCAGCATCAACGCCGCTACTGACCTGCCTGTTACTGCTCAGGCTGCAGGCGCTGTCGTGACGCTGACGGCAAAGTTCAAGGGTGACCTCGGCAACGACATTCAAGTCGAGCTGAATCGCCTGGGTCGCGTCAATGGCGAGGTGACACCGGCAGGCCTGGTGCTGGCAGTCACTGCCATGACTGGCGGTGCTGGTTCGCCTGACATGGCCATGGCGCTGGCAGCACTGGGCGATGAAGAGTTTGAGTTCATCACCCAGCCCTGGACCGACAGCGCTACGCTCGATGACTGGAAAGACGTCATGGATGACAGCGCCGGTCGCTGGTCGTGGGCCAAGCAGCTCTATGGCCATGTGTACAGCGCCAAGCGCGGTACGCTCGGCCAACTGGTGGCGGCTGGGCGCTTGCGCAATGACCCGCACATGACGATTCACGGCTTTGAACCTGGCGTGCCCCAGCCCGTCTGGGAGGTCGCGGCGCAGTGGGGGGCACGCACGGCGGTGTTCATCAGCGCGGATCCGGCTCGGCCCACGCAGACCGGTGTGTTGGGGGCTATTGCTCCCGCTGCTGCGAGCGACCGTTTCATGCTGTCCGAGGCGGATTCCCTGCTGAAAAGCGGCATCGCTACGGCATCGAGCAGTGGCGGCGAGTACCGCATTCAGCGCGCCGTGACGACCTACCAGCGTAACGCCTTCGGCCAGCCGGATGACTCCTATCTGGACAGCGAAACGCTGCACCAGTCGGCGCACGTTATCCGCTACCTGCGTAGCCGGATTACCAGCAAGTACGGGCGCTGCAAGCTGGCCAACGATGGCACCAACTTCGGCGCTGGCCAGGCAATCGTCACGCCGCTGGTGATCCGTGGCGAACTGATCGCGGCGTACCGTGAGCTGGAGCGCGCCGGGATCGTTGAGAACACCGAGCTGTTCAAGGCGCAGCTGATTGTCGAGCGCGACGCGAGCAACCCGAACCGCCTGAACGTGTTGTTCCCGCCGGATCTGGTCAATCAGTTGCGCGTGTTTGCGCTGCTCTATCAGTTCCGCCTGCAGTACGAAGACGCGGCGTAACCCTTCCACATCCACCCCGGCCCGCCTTGTGCGGGCTTTTTTATGGGAGATCCCTTTATGGGTCAGAAAGTCGCGGGAACCTGTTACATCAAGGTCGACGGCGAGCAGTTGACGATTACCGGCGGCGTTGAGGTGCCGTTGTCCAAGTTCAAGCGCGAGACGATTACCACGGGGGTGTTCAAGGAAGAAGACCTGACGCCCTATGTGTCGGTCGATGCGGTCAAAACCCCGGGTTTCCCTCAGGCGAAGCTGGAAAACGGCACCAACATGACGGTCACCGTCGAGTTCAAGGACGGCAGTTGTTATGTGCTGTCCGGTGCGTATGTGGTGGACGAAATGAAAATGTCTGCCGATGACGCAAAGGTTGCGATCAAGTTCGATGGTATTTCTGGAGACTGGCAGTAATGAGCACTATTAACCACCCGTTGGCCTCGCCGATTAATGCTCACGGTGAGCAACTGACCGAACTGAATCTGCGTCGCCCAACCCCCCAGGAAGTTCGCAACATCAAAGTGTTTCCCTACGTCTTGGGCGAAGACAGTCGCCCAGTCGCCGAGACTGAAGCCGCGTCGAAGTACATCGCAGTGTGTGCCGGCATTCCGCCCAGCTCTGTTAACCAGTTGGACTTGTCCGACCTGAATACGCTGGTGTGGATGGTCATTGGTTTTTTCCTTACACCGGCGACGAAAGCCCCCGATTCCGAAGCCCCGAGCAGCTGACCGAGTTGGTCTATGACCTCGCCTGGTTCTGGAAAGTGAACCCGAACGAGGTCATGAACTGGCCGTTAGACCAGTTGTTTGAGAGTGAAGAAAACGCGTGGCGAATCCAGGCGATGTTAGGGGGCGGCAATGGCGGATAAGTTCCAGCTAAAGGCGCTCATCACTGGCGTCGACAAGTTGTCGCCGGTGTTGAGTGGGGTGCGCAAGAACGCAGCCGTTCTGCGCAAGCAGTTGAATAGCTCGGGCCTCGGCAAAATCACCTTCATGGATGCGATTCAAGGGGGCGCCATTGCGACCCCTTTTGTCATGGGGGTTCAGGCTGCCATCGGCTTTGAAAGCGCGATGGCCGACGTCAAGAAGGTGGTCAACTTTGAGACGCCGGCCCAGTTCAAGGAGATGGGTGAGGACGTGCTGAGCATGTCCGAGCGGTTACCGATGGCTGCCGAAGGCATCGCGCAGATTGTCGCAGCGGGTGGTCAGTCGGGCATCGCCCGGGAAGACCTGAAGCAGTTCGCTGAAGATGCGGTGAAAATGGGTGTTGCCTTCGACACCACGGCGGAAGAGTCCGGCTCGATGATGGCCAAGTGGCGAACGGCCTTCCATATGAACCAGCAGGAAGTGGTCGCGCTGGCCGACAAGATCAACTACCTGGGTAACACCGGTGCGGCCAGTACCGGGCAAATCTCGGCGATTCTGACGGCCATTGGCCCGCTGGGTGAGGTGGCTGGGGTCAACGCTGGGCAGATTGCGGCCATGGGCTCGGCACTGGCCGGGGTGGGTATCGCCCAGGACGTGGCGGCTACAGGCATCAAGAACTTCATGCTGACCCTGACTGCTGGCACGGCAGCCACCAAGTCGCAGCAAGAGGCCTACAAGGCGCTGCGCCTGGACGCCAACGAAATCGCCAAAGGCATGCAAACCGACTCTGAAGGCACGATCAACAAGGTGCTCAAGACCCTGTCCAAGGTCGAGAAAAGCAAGCAGGCGGCGGTGTTAACCAACCTGTTTGGCAAGGAGTCGGTAGGGGCTATTGCACCGTTGCTGACCAACCTGGACACCCTGCAGAAGAACTTCAAGTCGGTTGGTGATTCAACGCTATACGCCGGTTCTATGCAGGCTGAGTACGAATCGCGGTCGGCGACCACGCAGAACGCCATGCAGTTACTGCGCAACCGCGTGACCCGGCTGGGCATTACGGTCGGTTCTGTACTACTGCCGCCGTTTAACGACTTCATGGCGACGGTCGGGCCGATCATCACCGGCGTGACCCAGTTGGCCGGCGCGCACCCGTGGCTGATCAAGGGCATCATCGGGGCGGCGGTCGGCTTCACCGTGTTGCGCTTGGCCACGGCGGGGGCTACTTCCGCGCTCATGCTGATGGATGGCGTGGCAAAAATGAGCGTTATCGGCCTGGTCGTGCGTGGTGTGGCGATTGCGGCGGGTGTGCTGATTGCGAACTGGTCGAGCGTCGCGCCTTACTTCGCTTGGGTATGGGAGAGGATCAAAGACCCGGCCATGACGGTCTGGTCGTGGATGAAAGAGGCCTTCAACTGGACCCCGCTCGGCCTGGCCATTGCCAACTGGGGGCCGCTAACGGAGTTCTTTAGCGCGCTGTGGGATCTAGTCAAGGCACTGTCGGTACCGTTCGCGGAGTTCATGGGGACGCTGTTCGATTGGTCGCCGCTGGGTTTGATCATCAAGCACTGGGAGCCCATCAGCGGTTTTTTCAGGGGGCTTTGGGACGAGTTGCGGCCCATCGTTGAACCGATGATGAAGTTCCTTGGCATCGAGACGGACGGCGCCGGGGTGATTGGTGCCGCGACGGATAAGGTCAAGCAGTGGACTGCCGAGCAGGAAGCGCGCAACGCGCAGACCGGCGTGGCGCCGGGGCAACTGGTCAAGCCGATTGCTCAAGCCCCTGAGTTGATGCCAGAGGCCACGAAGGTGGCCAGCCTGATGCGCAACCCCGCCAATCAGCCGTTGCCCGGCATGACGCCATTGGCGTTGGTTAGCACGGTACCGGGTACTCAGGTCGCTCAGGCATCCGGTACTGGTCGACCAAGCCTAAGTGCGGGTGGCTCGGCCTTGCCTGCAGGAAGCCTGCCGCAAAGCCGTGGCTCGTTGGTTCAGGCTGCTGCTGCGACAGCCGCGGCGCGCACCGAACTGGAGGGGTCAATGGTGGTGCGCTTTGAAAATGCACCGCCGGGCATGCGTGTTGATCCTGCGAGGACCAATCAACCGGGACTGTCGGTAAGCCCGTCAGTCGGTTATCGCTCATTGGGTAGGGAGGCAGGATGACGACTTGGCGCGATCAACTGCACCCGGCTTCGTTTCGCGGCGTGGCGTTTCTGGTCGACAGTGACGCTACGCCAGTCGGGCGGCGGGTGCAGGTTCACGAATACCCCCAGCGGGACAAGCCGCTGGTGGAGGATATGGGCAGCAAGACCCGCGAAATCAAACTGACGGCCTTTATCGGCGGTGACGATTGCCTGGACCGGCGGGACGATCTGCTCAATGCCCTGGATAAGCCCGGGGCGGGCGAGCTGGTACACCCGTGGTTCGGGCGCTTGCTGGTCACCGCCGGGGATGGCTGCCAAGTTTCGCATGAGCGCCGCGAGGGCGGCATCGTGCGCTTTGAGCTGGTGTTTGTCGAAGCCGGGGAAAAGGGCTACCCGGTCGGGGTGCCCAAGGCATCGCGGCAGGTAGAGGCATCCAGCGAGAGCTTTCTGGAGTCCGCGCTGGCCCGCTACAAAGCCGCGATGGCGGTGGTCAACCGGGCCCGTATGGCGGTAACGGCGCTGCAGAACAGTATCGCCGGGATTCAGATGGCGATTCAGCGGGAGTTTAGCCAGGTGCTTGGCCTTGTCAGTTCGGCTGAGGCGCTGGCTGACATGCTGATCAATGCCCCGGGTAATTTCTCGGCCATGATCCGGGCGCAGTTTTCCAGCGTGGGGGGCAGCACTCGGTCGTCGGGTTACAGCTGGTCGCCGTCGTCCAGCAGCTCGGCCACGGTGGCGGCTGACCCAGAGTTTGCCAATACCGTGGCGCGCCTGGCGAGCACCGAAGAGGTCTTTTCGGGGTTCGTGGACTCAGGTCGTGGCATCACGTCACAGCTTGAACTGGCCCGGCAGTTGATGGCCGAACAGCAGTTCGATGACCTGATGACCAATCCGCCGGGCGGCCTGGCGACAGCCGCTGCCGTCAAGGCGGCACGGGAGTTGATGCGTGATGCCTTGATCGTCAAGGCGGTGCGGGCAGCGGCACTGATGCCGGTGGTGTCGGCGCCTGCCGTACTGCCCGGTGTTCCAGCCTTGGCGCAGCAGGTGGCGTCACCCCTGGAGCGGCCAGAAGTCCCGGCAGCAGATGACGTGATTAGCCTGCGTGATGGGCTTAGCGCGGCGCTGTGGGAGGCCGGGCTGTCGGCATCGCATGAACACTTTGAGGTGATCGAGGCGGTGCGCAAGCACGTTAAAGGGCACCTCTCCGAGGTGGCCCGTTCGGGCGTTCGCCTGGTTGAGATTGAGCCGAAGGAAAGCCTGCCCGCGTTGGTGCTGGCCTATCAGTGCTTTGGCGACGCATCCCGCGCCGCTGAAATCGTTACGCGTAACAAAGTGCCGCACCCGGGGTTCTTGCCTGTCGGGGTGCTGCACATCGCCCAGGAGTAACCCATGGACCCGTTAAACGCTGTCACGCTGCGCGTGAACGGCCTGGATTATCGCGGCTGGAAGAAAGCCAGCATCAGTGCCGGCATCGAGCGACAGACCCGAGATTTTTCGCTGGATGTGACGTGGCGCTGGCCGGATCAGGCCGAGGAAATTCCGGTAAGGCAGGGCGACTTCTGCGAGGTGTTGATAGGTGATGACCTGGTGCTGACGGGCTGGGTCTTCGCGACCCCGGTCAACTACGACAGTAAGACGGTGAACCGGGCAATCAGCGGGCGTTCGCTGACGGCCGATCTGGTCGACTGCTCGGCGATCAATCAGCCTGGGCAGTGGCGCGGCCAGAGTGTGCAGCAGATCGTTCAGAGCCTGGCCGAGCCCTACGGGGTCAAGGTGCTGAGCCAGGTGGCCGAGACAACCAAATTGGCCGAGCACAGCATCGAGCCCGGGGAGACGGTGTTTGAGTCGATAGACCGGCTGCTAACACTGTCGCGGCTGCTGTCCACCGACGACTCCCGGGGGCGTCTGGTGATCATCAATCCGGGCAGCGCTGGGCGGGCGGTTGACCGGCTGGAGCTGGGCCAGAACATCCTGACCGGCTCGGCGTCGCTCGACTTTTCCGGGGTGTTCTCCGACTACAAGGTTGTTGGCCAGCGTTCGGGCACGGATGACGAACACGGCGCCAAGGCCTCCGAGGTGCAGGCTGAAGTCACGGACCCGCGTGCGGCGCGTAAGCGGGTGCTGATGATTCACGAAAGCGGCCAGATGACGCCCGGCCTTGCCGAGGCGCGGGCGAACTGGGAACGCGGCAGCCGCATGGGTAAGGCGCTGACCCTGCAGTACAAGGTGCAGGGCTGGCGGCAGTCGAACGGGGCGCTGTGGCTGCACAACATGATTGTGCGGGTGGTCGACCCTTGGGTCGGTATCGACCGCGACATGCTCATCAGTGAAATCCAGTACAGCCTGGATGAGAGCGGCACCGTGGCAAACATCACGGTGGCCCCGCCGGACAGCTTCGACCCTGAGCCGAAAGACCCGTACAACAGCCGCAAGCTCAAGAAAGGCGGCAAGGCGGACAACTTTGAATACTTGATCCCAGCAGATTGGAAGCCCGAGCAATGAGCGGACTAAAACAGATTTTGGCCCGGGGCGTGGTCACGCTGGTCAAGGCCACGAGCAAGTTGCAAAGCCTGCAGATGCGCCTGTTGGCCGGTGAAGTGAAAGACGGCATGGAGCACTTCGAGCCGTATGGTTTCACCTCAAACGCGCACCCGGGCGCCGAGGGGATCGCGCTCTTTGTGGGGGGCGACCGTTCGCACGGCGTGGTGGTGTGTGTCGCGGATCGACAGTTTCGCCTGCGGGGGCTGAAAAGTGGCGAGGTGGCGTTGTACACCGACGAGGGCGACCGCCTGCACTTCAAGCGCGATCGGGTGATCGAGGTCGAGACGCTGACGCTCAAGGTCAAGGCCGACACCGCCGTCGAGTTTGACACCCCGGTGATTCGCACCACGGGCCGTATCGAGTCAGCGGGCGATCAGGTGGCTGGTGGTGTGAGCCAGATGCAGCACGTTCATGAAGGCTCGGACAAAAAGCCAGTGGCAGGAGGGTGATATGCCGCTGATTGAGAGCGACGACACCGACCGGGCTTGGCGTCGGGCGACAGAGATCAGTCTTTTGACCTGGCGCCGTGCAAGCCCTGATGACCCGCTCGATGACGCCCAGCGCTTTGGCTGGTGGGGCGACAGTTTCCCCACGCAGGCCAACGACCGCATTGGCTCACGCCTGTGGCTGTTGCGCCGGCGTACGCTGACGGCGGACACCGAGCGGGATGCTCAAGCCTTCGCCCGCGAGGCCTTGGCCTGGATGCTGGAAGACGGGCGCGTTACGGCCGTGGGCGTAACGACGACACGCGGTGTTGACCGGCTGGCAATGCGGGTGGTGTTGACCTTGCGCGATGGCCGAACCATCGACGTTCCATTTGAGAATTTATGGGTGGTGATCAATGCCGTTTGAAACCCCAAGTTTGCCCGCGCTGATCAGCCGGGCGCAGTCTGACCTGGGCGGCTCGGCCCTGCTGCGATCCGACGCCGAGGTACTGGCTCGGGTGCAGGCGGCGGCTTCCTTCGGGCGCTACGGGCATCAGGAATACATCGCCGCGCAGATCCTGCCGGACACAGCGGATGAAGACACCTTGCGGCGAATGGCCCGGGTGCGGCTCAAGCGTGACCGCTTGGAGGCGGTGGTTTCCAGTGGTGCCGCGACCTTTACCGGTGCTGCCTCGGCGCTGCTCGATGCAGGCGTGCTGCTGCAGCGTGATGATGGTGTGCGCTTTCGGGTGACGGCCAGCGTTGTCTTGGTCGGTCAGAGCGGCACGGTCAAGCTGGAAGCCTTGGAGGCCGGCCAGTTGGGTAATACCCCAGCCGGTACGGTCCTGCGCTTGATCTCCCCTGTGCTGGGCATCAATGACACGGTGACTGTCGATGCGCCTGGCCTGCAGGGCGGTACTGAACAAGAGAGCATTGAGGCGCTGCGCGCCCGGGTGATTCGCTCGTATCAGGTGATCCCTCACGGCGGCAACCAAGATGACTATGTGACCTGGGCGTTGGAAGTCCCGGGCGTCACCCGTGCCTGGCTTGTGCGGCACTGGATGGGGCCGGGCACGGTGGGTTTGTTCTTCGTCCGTGACGGCGATCTAGATCCCATCCCCAGCGCAGCAGCCTGCGAAGAGGTGCGGGCGTACATCGAGAGACAGCGCCCGGTCACCGCTGAGCTGTACGTACTGCCGCCGCTGGAAAAGCCGGTTCAGTACGAACTGAAGATTATCCCCGACAGTGGCGTAGTGCGCCGGGCGGTGGAGAGCGCCCTGGTCGACTTGCACAACCGCGAGTCGGACCTTGGCGCCGGTCTGCTTTGGACGCACATCGGCGAGGCCCTTAGTGGTGCGCTAGGCGAGCGTGATCATCAGTTGATCAGCCCGGCTGCCGACGTGGTAGCGGCGCGCAACGAGATGCTGACCTATGGGGGTGTGCTGTGGCGATAAGGACCGCCTCCGACTACTACGCGCAGTTACGGGCGCTGCTGCCGCCCGGTCCTGCGTGGGACAAAGAACTGAACCCCGAAGTGGACCAGCTGCTGCAGGCAGCCGCCCAGGAGCTTGCCCGGGAGGATTTGCGCGCCGCCGACCTGCTAGAGGAAAGCTTTCCCGAAACCGTTCGGGAGCTGGTCCCCGACTGGGAGCGGGTCATGCGGTTGCCCGACCCTTGCCTGGGGGATTCGCCCAAGTTTGAAGACCGTCAGTTGGCGGTGCGCCGCCGTCTGGTCGAGGTCGGTGGCCAGTCACCGGCGTACTTCGTTGAGCTGGCCATCAGTCATGGCTACCCCGAGGCCCGCGTAATTGAGCACCGAGCCCCGCGCTTCGGGCGCTCACGCTTCGGCGCGGCGTACTTCGGTACGTGGGTAGCGCAATTCATGTGGACGCTTGAAACCGGGCCTCGGCGCCGCCTTGGTCGCCGGTTCGGCGTGAGCTATTTCGGCGAGCAATTCGGCGGCAACCCAAGCGGGGCACTGGAGTGCGTACTGCGCCGTAGCGCGCCGGCGCATGCGGTTGAATTTATTAAGTATGGTGAGGACTGAATGGATTACCCAAAAAGCGTACCCAATGTCGGCCTGGTGGATGGCCAGTTTGCCGACGAGAACCCCGCAACCGGTCAGGTGGGTTCCCTGATCCCATCTGCCTGGGGTAACGCGGTCACCCAGGAACTGCTGAACGTGATCAAGGCGGCAGGCTTTGCGCCTGCCGAAGGTCAGACCAACCAGTTGCTCAAGGCCATTCAGGGTCTGGTGTCTCAGGGTATTAAAAACTCTGTCCGGGTTGCGACCACGGGCGCTATTGCGCTGAGTGGCGTCCAGACAATCGACGCCATTGTGCTGGTCGCTGGTGACCGGGTGCTGGTGAAGAATCAGGCCAGCGGTGCACAGAATGGCATTTATGTCGTGGCTGCTGGGGCGTGGGTGCGTGCGCTCGATGCTGACGAAAGTGTCGAGGTGAAGCCGGGCATGCTGGTCGGTGTGGATGCGGGTACGGTCAACGGTGGCTCTGTCTGGCGGCTGTCCAATGCTACGCCGCCAACGCTGGGGACCACGGCACTGACCTTTGAACAGGTCTTTGGCAAGACCGGCGTGGTTGCGGGTAGTTATAAAAGTGTCACGGTGGGTGCCGATGGACGGGTTACTGGGGGCACGAACCCCACTACCTTGGCCGGATTTGGCATCATCGACGCCTTTACCAAGGCTGAAAGTAATGCGGCCATGCAGGCGGCAATTGATGCCTTGGTGGGCTCTGCTCCAGAAGCATTGAATGCCATCAATGAGCTGGCAGCCGCTTTGGGCAATGACCCTAATTTTGCGACCACGATGCTCAATCTGATGGCCGGCAAGGTTGCTGCCAGCGACAAGGCTGTGCAGTTTGATGCTGAAACAGGTACGAATGATACCAAGTGGATGACGCCGTTACGGGTTTTCCAGGCCATTGGCAAAGTTGTGAAACAAGCGACGGAGAGTGCGTTTGGCTGGGCGAAAGTAGGTACCCAAGATCAAGTCGATACTGGTACTGATGACACAACATTCGTAACCCCAAAGAAACTCCGGTTCGGTTTCCAGGCAAGTCTTGCTCAGAACGGGTATATCGTTTTTCCAAGCTGGATGCTTGGCCTGATCATTCAGTGGGGGCGATATGCCAGCGGGGCTCATAGCCCAACGGTGTCATTTCCGATTGCATTTACGACGCAAGTTTTCGTTGTGATTGGCGGCGCGAATGACGATAACGACTCAGTCTCGGTGAACAGCTACGGCCTTACTTGGTTTGTCGCTACGCAACTGGATGGAGGTGCAGGCACAAACGTATCGTCGCCATTTTTCTGGCTGGCCTTTGGGAAATAGTAGGACTGAATAATGCGCTTATATAGTCAACTTACCGGCAGCACGTACATCAGTGGCTTTCACTCTGATATTCCTGAAGACGCCAAGCCGATCACAGAAGAAAACTACCTTGAGGTAATTGCCAACCCGAAGGCAGGTAAGGTGCGGTCGCATGATGCAAATGGGCTGCCCATTCTGATTGATCCACCTCCTGCTACTGGCGATGAGTTGGCTGCTGCAGAGCGCAAGTGGCGTGACGGCCAAGTGAGTGATACCGAGTGGCTGGTAACACGCCACCGTGACGAGCAGGACATGCAGTTGTCTACCACGCTCACGCCTGAGCAATTCTCCGAATTGCTGGCGTACCGGCAAGGCTTGCGGGACTGGCCCCAGTCCGAGCTGTTCCCCGGCATCGAGCACCGGCCGCAACCACCGACCTGGCTGGCTGATTTGACTCAATAGAGCCCCGCACTGTCGGGGCTTTTTTTCGCCTGGAGAAAACTATGGCCAAGATTTCTGACTCCCTGGCGGGCAGCAAGAATGCGCTCGCCTTCTTAGACATGCTGGCGTGGTCGGAGGGTACCTCGACCAGCAAGTACACCCGCAACGATGGCTATGACGTGATTGTCGGCGGCCTCAACAGCCCGAACACTTTCACCGGTTATGCCGACCATCCTGGCGTTCTGGTGACTGTGAACACGAAAGGGCTGAAGTCGACTGCTGCAGGGCGGTATCAGCTCCTTAAACGTTACTGGTCTCACTACCGTGACCTGCTAAAGGTGTCGGACTTTGGACCGGTAAGCCAAGATCGAATTGCCTTACGGCAGATCCTTGAATGTAAGGCCTTGCCTGATGTTCATGCGGGGAGAATCCCTGATGCCATCGCCAAGTGCCGAAACATTTGGGCCAGTCTGCCTGGTGCAGGCTACGGGCAGCATGAGCGCAAGCTGGACGACCTGATTGCCCACTACATTGCCGCTGGCGGGAGGCTGGCATGAGCGAGATCAAGACTATCTCCAAGTGCCTTGGCCAGGCTGCGGACGGATCGATCTGGTTCTGGTGCGCGGGCTGCGATACGCCGCACAACTTGAACGTTGGAAGTGGCTCGGGACCGCGCTGGGGCTACAACGGGAATGCCGAGGTTCCGACCTTCACGCCGTCCGTGCTGGTGCAGCATGACCAGTGGGAGCCTGCGGCCATCACGCCGGACATCGCCGAGAAAATCAGGATCGGTGAGATCGTGCAGATCAAGGCAACCAAGGTATGCCACTCGTTCATCACAGAAGGCCGCATCCAGTACCTAAGCGACTGCACGCATCATCTTGGCGGACAAACGGTTGACTTGCCGAATTGGGAGGAGTCATGGGCGCGTTGGTGAGCTCTATCAGCTGGCGCGGCATTGCCGCTGCCGCATGCCTGGCGCTGGTGCTGGCCTCTTACTGGGGTGCCTACCAGCACGGCCGCTCAACCATGGATGCTGAGTGGCGGGCAACGAGTGCCGAACAGGCCGAAGCATTCCAGCGAGAGCGCAACCAAGCCTCTGTTGCCGTCCTCGACTGGCAGGAGGACGAACAGGAAAAGCGCCGAGCGCTTGAAGACCGCCTGCAGGTAAATGACGAAACCCACTACAAGGAACTGCTCGATGCCAAAAAACTTCAGGATCGCTTGCGTGACCGCCTTGCTACTGCTGATTTGCGGCTGTCAGTCTTACTCGCCGTCCCCACCACCGCCCCGAGTAGTTGCAGTGGGGTGCGAGAAGCCTCCGGCTCCAGCGGCGTGGTTTATGGAGGCACGCGAGCCGAACTTGACCCAGCGCATGCTCAACGAATTGTCGCCATCACCAGTGACGGTGATGAAGGATTGATCGCTCTGCGGGCGTGCCAGGCATACGTGCGTGACCTACGCTATAAATATGAGTTTGCACCGCCTTGAGCCTATGCTTTGGAGATTGTCGTGGATCGATCAGATGAGGAAGTCGAAACGGCCCTTGCATTGATGCGTAGAGCAATGGAGGCTATCAAGCGCTATCACTTGGCCGGGGAAGCATGTACTCCCTCAGAGATAGAGAGCCTTCGAGCGGAGGCCGAGTTACTGATCAGATCTGCACAGGAGTATCAGGATCGGATGTTTGAGGGGCATCCCTCCTAGGTCCACAGAACTGCGATTTTTATCTAAATGCAGGCGAGGTACTGATGAGTCCTGAAGAAAAAATCAAAGCCGTTGAGCCGCTACTGCAGCAGGCTCTGGTGGCGCTTCGCCGGTACCGGAAAGCGCTAGGTTCGGCACCACCAGAAGAAGTCGAGCGCCTTGGCCTTGAGGCTGTATCGCTGATGCAGACAGTACAGGCGTACCAGCAGCGGGATTGGGAGCTTGGCTGTAAAGGACGTACGGTTGCCAGCCAAGTCTCCGACTACACTCAAGTCGATTAAATCAGAGGGTCACAGTCATGGACGACCTGGAAGAGAAGATGAAAGCCGGTGAGCCGTTATGGCAGCAGGCAATGGATGCGGTGCGCCGATACAACGAAGCCAAAGGCGTTCTCCCCCCGGAAGAGGTTGAGCGGCTTCGCCTTGAAGTCGAATCGCTGATGCAGGCCGTGATTCAGTATCAGCAGCGGGCACTGGGTGGATTAGGGAGTACGTTGCACTGACGGGGCTGTTTTCTGTCGGTGGGATGCAGAACTGGCATCGGTCGAAGCATCGGCCTGCGTCATCCATGGAATCGAAAGAATAATTTCGTTTTCACCCCTGCGGGATGGCTGCTGCATAAAAACGAAGGTTTGTTTTCGTTTGGTGGCTCGCATCCCTGAGGCTGAGCAGGCCTGATAAATCTCGGGTGACGATCGGTAAGGGTAGGGTGGTGTTCGTTCGGCAGGACGCCGGATAGGAAGGCAGAGCGATACCAATTCTGATACCAAACTGTGCGTTTTGGTGGGGGGTAGACGGGGATTTGGCCCAGCAAAATCAACGCATAGACACCCGCTAACACCAATCCCATACGGCATGGTGATATTTGCGGTGGAGATCAAAGGGCTTACCTATCAATAACTTATGTGATGCTGATGTCGCCTGGGACCAGATTGGGATCAATCTTCAACGTTTCCAGTTCGTTCCAATGGGAGGTCGAGTTGATCCATCGTGCATAAGTCGACAGAAGCATCTGCACGCTATGACCAAGCTGTTGGGCGATAAAGGCGGGGTTGAGGCCAGACATTGCCGCTATTGTCGCATAGGTATGACGGCAGTTGTACGACGGCCGATAACGAATCCGCAGTTCCTTCATCCAGAGCTGCTGTGTTTCCTGCTGCCAGGAAACGGCCTGGCACGTCTGCCTTTGTGCTGCAGCACTGGCATCAGACGGTTCACTTGAGTATGGATCGATCTCTTTCCACGAAAAGGCTTTTACAGGACGGGCAGATCACCCCTAGGCGGATTTTTCGCCCGAAGCGATGTTTGCACTTTTTGCAGATAAAAAAGTAGGGTGGGCCAGGATGGAAATGGGTCACCGCTATTTGCTCTTTCTGAGGGTCAAACTGAAGCTTCCCTTACCCTGCTGTGTCGTTGACGCGCCGGCACCCTCAGAGCCGCCGAGCGTGTTTTTTTGTTTGCCGCTGAAGTCGCCGTTAGTTTCAAGCTCGTAATCTTTTACCATGACCAGGTAAAGCGTACCGAGAAAGGTCAGCGCAGTGATTGCGGCAATCAGCACTCCGGCCGTAGCGCCTGACATGGCAGCAGTGAGCCCGGCAGCTCCGGCAATTCCCCAACCTAGAGGATTCCAGGCGCTTGCCACACCTATGCCCAAGACTGTCGCACAAGCAATGGCGGTTCCTTTTTTCGCGGTCTTTACTGTTTTGACGTGACGAGCCAGATCAGGGGCAGCGATGTGGATGACCTCAACACGATCCTTTAACGCCTTTTTCAGATCTTCCTTGGTTGTTACCACGCGACTGCTCATGCTGGGTCTTTCCTCCGGCGATTCACTTTGCTATCACGGTAGCTCAGGTCGAACAGGTAAGGCAATTCTCGGGGGTTGACCTATAGGTCTTTTCGTATGACCAGGCAGCGCATCGCTGAAGCTCGAAAATTCCGGCTCTGGCATCCCTCTGGCTTGGCCCAGGACTGTCATGCAGAGACCACCCTGTCTTTGCCCATGCCTTTGGCCTCATACAATGCGCGATCGGCACGCTTGAGCGTGTCTTCGTATGAGCGATCATCCGGCGCTACAGTCGCGACACCAATGCTTGCCGTGACGACGATACCATCCGCCGAAAACCGGCTCAGCGTCTCTCTAAAACACGCCTGTAAACGCTTGGCGAACTGCACTGCTTGCCCATGGTTGGTATTGGGCAGAGCAAGCACAAACTCATCACCGCCCAAGCGGCATGCGGTATCAGTTTTTCGTAGCACGGACCTACAAATGTTGGCAGCGGCCAGAATTATCTCATCCCCTGCATGGTGTCCTTTTGTGTCGTTGATTTTCTTGAGCCCATCCAGATCAAGCATCAAAATGGACGTCGGCACGGAGTGCCGCACTGATGATTCGTAATGGAGAGCGAGGTCCTGCTCCAGTTTTCTTCGATTGAAAAGGCCGGTTAGCTGATCGGTATCGCTTAGCTCCCTCAGTCTGACCTCCAGGTTGTGCCTCTCCGAGATATTACTCGCGACCCAGAGCACAACTGCTTCCTCGTCAGCCAGGAAATTCAGGGCCTGGATACGGCCTTCAAACCAGATCGCTTCTTTTGGGCCTTCATCGGATAAGCCTTTCACATCCCTATTGCTCAGTTCGTACTCTTCGATCAATAGCTCTCGCGACTCGAGCGCCCTGTCGATCTGTTCGAGAAACCAGCTTGCCTTCTCAGGCTTGACCAAGTCTGAAATGTACTGGCCGACAAGGCAGCTTCCATCATGGTAGTAGCGATTATCGCGGCCGCCGAACACGGCGACATACTTGCCGCTGCGGGACAGGATGAAAGCCGGGTCCGGCAAAGCCTCCAGAATCAAAGCCATTTGCTCAACATTGATCATGAAGCGTTTCTTCTAAGTCATTAGGTGGTAGCACATTAATATGATTGGAAAAATTTGGCACGGGTTTGAGCTTGGTCTGTCAGGCAGACTGCAGTTCAGGTTGAGAGGATCAACATGCCTGGCGCCTTGGTGATTTATTGGTTTTTTCATCCGGGCATCATTAAAAAGAAAGAATCATTTTTTCTTATCTGCGGGATAGCTATAGCATCAGAACGAAAATGTGTTTTGGTTTAGTGGCCAACAGCTCAGCGTTTGAGAAGGCCTGATTAATCCCCGGTGACGATCGGTAAGGGGAGGGCGGTGTTCGTTCGGCAGGATGCCGCAGAGCAAGGCAGAGCGATACCAATGCTGATACCAAACTGTATGTTTTGATGGGGGCAGAGGGGGATTTGGCCCAGCAAAATCAACGCCTAGCCACCCGCTGTAAGGCTTCCGGTCGTGAATGCCCAGTTTTGCAAGCAGAGGTCGCCCTTGGTGGGGGCGACCTTCACAGGTCGAATTCCTGTTTCACGCGCTACACGCTCAGGCTCTCAATTCAGTGATCGCCTTCATGGCCTGGCCGCACTCGCGTCTTCCACAGTGACAACAATACCCCACCGGTGAGTAGCCCAAGTGTGACGCTTAGCGATAGTGCAGCAGGTACCTTGCCTATGATGTCGTGTAGAAAGATCTTCGCGCCAATGAACACGAGCACTAGAGCCAAGGCGTATTTCAGGTAGGCAAAACGATGAATCATCGCGGCAAGTGCAAAGTACAGTGCACGAAGGCCCAAGATGGCAAAGATATTTGATGTGTAAATGACAAAGGTATCTTGGGTGATTGAGAAGATGGCGGGAACACTGTCAATGGCAAATACCAGATCGGCACATTCAATCAGAATCAACGCCAGGAACAAGGGTGTAATCCAGAGCACCTTCTTGCCAGTCTTGTCCGCTTGACGAATGAAGAACGAGTGTCCGTGAAGGTGCTCTGTTATGCGCAGATGGCTGCGCAGGAATTTGACGAATCGATTGTTCTCCAGATCGGGTTGATCGTTAATCGACGCAAAAAGCATTTTCACACCCGTGAACAGCAGGAAGGCGCCGAATATATAAAGAACCCAGCTGAACTCGGCGATCAAAGCTGCGCCCAAGGCGATCATGATGGCCCGGAGCACGATCACACCCATGATTCCCCAGAACAGTACGCGATGCTGAAGTGCCCGGGGAATGGCCAGGAATCCGAAAATCAATGCGATGACGAAAACGTTATCCATCGAGAGCGACTTCTCGATCAAGAAGCCGGTCAGGTAATCCATACTGGCGTCGGCACCCTTCTGGAAGTAGACCCAGACGGAGAAAAGCAAGCCCATGGAGATGTAGCCCGCCGACAGTAACAAACTCTCCTTTACATTGATTTCTCGGTGTTCGCGATGCAGAACGCCGAGGTCAAAGGCGAGTAATGCGATGACGATCGCAAGGAAAGTCAGCCAGAGCCAGGCGGCAGTGCCCAGCACATCAGCGAAGATGATCGAATGTAAGACAGTCATGAGCCTCTCCTGTTAGTCGTAGTTTTACCAACTATGACTCCGACATGGCGGCTGCATGCCGTCAGAGGGGCCCGGCGTCACTGATGACAGACTAGAAATAACCGCTTTGATTCTTCAAGCGCTGTTTTTTTGCAAAGTGTATCCGTGGCGGATGATCGGTGGGTAGGCGGCCTCAAGGAGCAAGTGCAACAGCTAGTTAAAAAATCGGAGCGCGCTAATTCCGAAATTGAACGAGATGCCGC
>NZ_PJQQ01000038.1:0-41964 GCF_002858665.1 Pseudomonas sp. FFUP_PS_473 | reverse complement strand
GCTTGCCTGCGATGGCGTCGGTGGGGTGTCCGTGAGTTCGCGGCGTTTGTATCGCGGGCAAGCCCGGCTCCTACAGGTTGCGCGGGCTCTGTTGGAGCAGGTTTGCCTGCGATGGCGTCGGTGGGGTGTCAGTGAGTTCGCGGCGGCTGCATCGCGGGCAAGACCCGCTCCTACAGGTTACGCGGGCGCTGTTGGAGCTGGCTTGCCTGCGATGGCGTCGGTGGGGTGTCCTTGAGTTCGCGGTGGCTGCATCGCGGGCAAGACCCGCTCCTACAGCTTGCGCGGGCGCTGTTGGAGCTGGCTTGCCTGCGATGGCGTCGGTGGGGTGTCAGCGAGTACGCGGCGTTTGTATCGCGGGCAAGACCCGCTCCTACAGGTTGCGCGGGCGCTGTTGGAGCTGGCTTGCCTGCGATGGCGTCGGTGGGGTGTCCTTGAGTTCGCGGCGTTTGGCTGCCACAGCAGGCTTGCCTGCGATAGGCTCAACACGGTCTCAGGGGGTACGCGGCGCCTGCCTAACCAGGCGCAACGCCGCCAGCACCACGGCAAACACGGCCATACTGGCGGTGTACAAGACCAAGGCCGGAATCCCGAACAGTAATGCCAACACCGCCATGCGCCAGCCGGCCCGCCCCGGGATCAGCATCGCCAGCAGTGCCAGGCCCAACGCCGTCCAGGCCAGTACCCGCCAGTGGATCATCAAACCCAACGTCGAACGCACCTGACACGACCAGGTCGTCGCCTGCTCCAGGCACAGGCCAACCCACTGTGGGTCTTCCATCAACACGTAACGCACCCCGTAGCTTGCGGCCAGCCACAACGGCAGCAAAACCAGCAAAGCGACAAACGGTAACAAGCGGGGCATGCGCAACTCCAAAATACTGAAAATCGGCACCCAGCATAATCGTCCAAACGGTCTATGCAAGGCGAAAGCGCCAGCCTGGGCTACTTTACCCGTATGACCAATCAAACCTGTTGTTGCAGCAACAGATGCCGCAACGGCACTATCGGCTGCGATGAATGCAACACCGCTTGGCAACTTTGCCAGCCTCAGGGTTGTCCTAACCTGCGCATTTCGCTTGTATTTTCCGGGGACTCGTCATGCTTCGATCACTGCACCTTGCCACTTTGTTGGGTGGCCTCCTGCTGAGTGCGTGCGCCTTGGCGGCCGATATCGATGCCGCCAGCTACGGTTACCCACTGACCAATCCCTTTGAAGCGACTATCGCCTCGACCCCGCCCGAGCTGCGCCCGGAGCTGCCCAGTGATGAGGATATCCGTCAGTCCGATTACAGCCTGAATCTCAGGCCTGAGCGGGCGTTCAGCCTGCCCGACAATTTTTGGCCCGTGAAAAAACTGCGCTATCGCATGGCCCGCCAGGACCATCCCGCACCGCTGATTTTCCTCATTGCCGGCACCGGTGCGCCTTACAACAGCAGCCTCAACGAGTACCTGAAGAAGCTCTACTACAAGGCCGGTTACCATGTAGTGCAGTTGTCGTCGCCCACGAGTTTCGACTTCATGACCTCGGCTTCGCGCTTCGCCACCCCCGGGGTTTCCAAGGACGACGCCGAAGACATGTACCGGGTGATGCAAGCAGTAAGGGCTCAGCACTCACATTTGCCCATTACCGACTTCTACCTCACCGGCTACAGCCTCGGCGCCCTGGATGCGGCGTTTGTCAGTCATCTGGATGAAACCCGACGCAGTTTCAACTTCAAGCGCGTACTGCTGCTCAACCCACCCGTGAACCTCTATACCTCCGTCAGTAACCTCGACAAGTTGGTGCAGACGCAGGTCAAGGGCATCAACAACAGCACCACGTTCTACGAGCTGGTGCTGGGCAAGCTGACCCGTTACTTCCAGCAAAAGGGCTACATCGACCTCAACGATGCCTTGCTTTACGACTTCCAGCAGTCGCGCCAGCATTTGTCCAACGAGCAGATGGCCATGGTGATTGGTACCTCGTTCCGCTTTTCCGCGGCCGATATTGCCTTCACTTCGGACCTGATCAACCGCCGCGGCCTGATCACCCCGCCCAAGTACCCGATCACCGAAGGCAGTAGCCTGACGCCCTTCTTCAAGCGCGCCCTGCAGTGTGACTTCGATTGCTACCTGACTGAGCAGGTCATCCCGATGTGGCGTGCCCGTACCGACGGCGGCAGCCTGCTGCAACTGATCGATCAGGTCAGCCTGTATGCCTTGAAGGACTACCTCAAGGGCAGCTCGAAAATCGCCGTGATGCACAACGCCGACGACGTGATCCTCGGCCCCGGCGATATCGGTTTTCTGCGTAGCACCTTTGGTGACCGCCTGACGCTTTACCCACATGGAGGCCATTGCGGCAACATCAATTACCGCGTCAACAGCGACGCCATGCTGGAGTTTTTCCGTGGTTAAAAAACTTCTATTCCTATCGGCGCTGTTCACCGCCGGCCTGGCCCAGGCCGGCGGCCCTTCGAACCAGACGCGTACGGCGGACGCGGATGGTTTTACCCAGCCGCTCAAGACCCTGAAGTTCAACCCAGGCCTGGACCAGCGCGAATTTGAGCGTTCGACGCTCACCGCCCTGAACGTCTACGACCCATGGGAGTCCTGGAATCGCCGGGTGTACCACTTCAACTACCGCTTCGATCAGTGGGTGTTCCTGCCCGTGGTCAACGGCTATCAGGCGATTACGCCGGGCTTCGTCCGTAGCGGCGTAAGCAACTTCTTCAGCAACCTGGGCGATGTACCTAACCTGTTCAACAGCCTGTTGCAGCTCAAGGGCAAGCGCTCGATGGAGGTCACCGCACGCCTGTTGCTGAACACCACGATTGGGGTCGCAGGGTTGTGGGATCCGGCCACCAAAATGGGCCTTCCGCACCAAAGCGAAGACTTCGGCCAGACACTGGGCTTCTATGGTGTGCCCGAAGGCCCCTACCTGATGCTACCGATCCTCGGGCCGTCCAACCTGCGTGATACCGGCGGACTGGTGGTGGACTATAGCGGCGAGACGCAGATCAACTTCCTCAACGTTGCCGAGGTCAGCAGCAATCACCCGGAACTGGTCGTGCTACGGGCGGTCGACAAGCGCTACACCACCAGTTTCCGCTATGGCCAGACGAACTCGCCGTTCGAGTATGAGAAAGTGCGCTACGTCTACACGGCAGCACGGCAACTGCAGATCAATGAGTGATCAGAGCCCGAGAAACCGGCTGAGCTGCGAACGCTTGGCCAGGGCATCGCGCCGCCCCAGTTCAATCAGCTCACTGCAGTAGCTGGCCTCGAACAGCAGGTAGCTGAGCACTCCGGCGCCGCTGGTCCTGGTCGCCCCCGGCCCACGCAGGAACAGGCGCAACGCCGCTGGCAACTCGCGCCGGTGACGGGCTGCGATTTCATCCAGCGGCTGGCTGGGCGCGACCACCAGCACTTCCACCGGCGTCAACCCCAAGTGTTTGGGGCGTCGCTCGGACGGCAACAGGTGGCTCAGGTGGTTAAGCCGCTGCAGTAACTCCAGGTCGTCTTCCAGGCTGTCGATGAAGGTGCTGTTGAGCATGTGCCCGCCAATTTGCGCCAAGCTCGGGTGCTGGCCTCTGAAGCTACGCTGATGCGGGTGAGGTACCGCTGGCTGCTGGGGGTTACCACTGACCCCGACCACTAGTACCCGGTTCGCACCCAGATGCAGCGCCGGGCTGATCGGCGCCGACTGGCGCACCGCACCATCACCATAGAACTCCTGGCCCAACATGACCGGCGCAAAAAGCAAGGGGATCGCCGAGCTGGCCAGCAGATGTTCGATGGTCAAGCGCGTGGGCATGCCGATGCGTCGGTGGCGCAACCAAGGGTCGATAGCACCACGCCCCTGGTAGAAGGTCACGGCCTGCCCCGACTCGTAACCGAAGGCAGTCACCGCCACGGCGTGCAGGTGCTTTTGCTCGATCGCCGTGGTAATGCCGTTCAGGTTCAAATGCGTATTGAGCAGACCGCGCAACGGGGAGCTGTCGAGCAACGCAACCGGTACTGGCCTACCCAGCCCCAACAGGCTGTGAAAGACAAAGCGCGCAGCCTGGCGCACCACGCCTGGCCAATCACTGCGCAGCACCTGACTGCTGCGAAAGCCTTGCCAAAGCTCGGTGAGCTTGTGAATCGTCTCGGAAAACTGCATGGCGCCGCTGGCCAGGGTGACGGCATTGATGGCGCCGGCCGAGGTACCGACAATCACCGGGAAGGGATTGGCAGCACCCGCTGGCAATAGATCGGCAATCCCGGCCAGCACCCCGACTTGATAAGCGGCACGGGCCCCGCCGCCGGAAAGGATCAGACCGGTGACCGGTTCTGCTGCTGCCATGCTGTTGCTCCCTGAGAACTCGCTGGAAAGTCCGTATATGGACTAACGCCGTTTTTCGTAAAGCTTCGGCGCCCCTGGTGGCCGCGATTTGAAGCGTCGATGCGCCCAGAGATACTGCTCAGGGCATTCACGGACCGAGGCCTCGACCCACTGGTTGATGCGCAGGCAATCGGCTTCTTCGGTCTCACCCGGGAAGTCGGCCAGCGGCGGATGGATCACCAGCCGGTAGCCGCTGCCATCGGCCAGGCGCTGCTGGGTAAAGGGGATCACCCTGGCCTTGCCCAGGCGGGCGAACTTGGTGGTTGCCGTCACGGTCGCAGCCTCAATGCCGAACAGCGGCACAAACAGGCTCTGCTTGGCGCCGTAGTCCTGGTCTGGCGCGTACCAGATCGCCCGGCCGGCACGGAGCAGTTTGAGCATACCGCGCACGTCTTCACGCTCCACCGCCAGCGAATCGAGGTTGTGCCGCTCGCGCCCCTGGCGCTGAACAAAGTCGAACAGCGGGTTCTTATGTTCGCGGTACATGCCGTCGATGGTGTGTTTCTGGCCAAGCAAGGCCGCACCGATCTCCAGCGTGGTGAAATGCAACGCCATCAGGATGGCACCCTGGCCATCACGCTGCGCGGCCTGCAGGTGTTCCAGCCCTTCGATATGCGCCAGGCGCGCCAGACGGGCTTTTGGCCACCACCAACTCATGGCCATCTCGAAGAATGCGATACCGGTAGAGGCGAAATTTTCCTTGAGCAGGCGAGTCCGCTCGTCGGACGACAGCTCGGGGAAACACAACTCGAGATTGCGTGCGGCAATACGCCGACGCTCGCCAGCGACGCGGTACATGGCCAGCCCGAGGCCACGGCCGATAGCCAGCAATACCCGGTAAGGCAACTGTACGATCAGCCAGAGCAGGCCCAAGCCCAGCCACAAAGGCCAAAAGCGCGGGTGCAAAAAATACGGACGAAAACGCGGGCGATCCATTCAAGATTCCGGAAAGACAAAGGCCGCGCATTCTACAACGGTTCGGTGCGGGTTGCGGCTAACGAACGATCTCGTTATAAGTCTGGGCACTTTTTCGTAACAAGTCGCCCGATGCAGACCATGAGCCAAACTCAGACGCCCGACCAAGAACCCGTGTTCCAGCTCAAGGGCAGCATGCTCGCCATTACTGTGCTTGAGCTTGCGCAAAACAACCTTGAGGGCCTGGATCGGCAATTGGCCGCCAAGGTTGCCCAGGCCCCCAATTTCTTCAGCAATACGCCGCTGGTACTGGCCCTGGACAAGTTGCCCGCCAGTGAGGGCGCCGTGGACCTGCCGGGGCTGATGCGCGTCTGCCGTCAGCACGGTTTGCGCACCCTGGCGATTCGCGCCAGCCGTATCGAGGACATTGCTGCCGCGATAGCCATCGACCTGCCCGTGCTGCCGCCTTCCGGCGCTCGCGAGCGGCCCGTGGAGCTGCCAGAGCCGGTGGTCGAGAAGAAAAAGCCCGAACCACCGGCAGAACCTGCGGTAAAACCGACCAAAATCATCACTTCGCCTGTACGCGGCGGCCAACAGATCTATGCTCAGGGCGGCGATCTGGTGGTGATTTCATCGGTCAGCCCGGGGGCGGAACTTCTTGCCGACGGCAATATCCATGTGTACGGGGCAATGCGGGGACGCGCCCTGGCAGGGATCAAGGGGAACACCAAGGCGCGGATTTTCTGCCAGCAAATGACCGCTGAACTGGTCTCGATCGCCGGGCAATACAAGGTCTCCGAAGACCTGCGCCGCGATCCGCTGTGGGGGGCCGGGGTACAGGTCAGCCTGTCCGGCGACGTGTTGAACATCACCCGTCTTTAACGGATACTGCCGCCATTTTCCGCGCAACTTTTTTCGACGTTGCCGTTTTGTATTTTTTGGGACTGAACGTCCTTTTTTCTTTAGGGGTGATACACCTTGGCCAAGATTCTCGTGGTTACATCCGGCAAGGGTGGTGTGGGTAAGACCACCACCAGCGCCGCTATCGGTACCGGCCTCGCTCTGCGTGGCCACAAGACAGTCATCGTCGACTTCGACGTCGGCCTGCGTAATCTTGACCTGATCATGGGCTGTGAGCGCCGCGTGGTGTATGACTTCGTCAACGTCGTGAACGGCGAAGCCAACCTGCAACAAGCCCTGATCAAAGACAAGCGCCTTGAAAACCTGTACGTACTGGCGGCCAGCCAGACCCGTGACAAGGACGCGCTGACCCAGGAAGGCGTCGAAAAAGTCCTGATGGAACTCAAGGACTCGTTCGACTACGTGGTCTGCGACTCGCCGGCCGGTATCGAGAAAGGTGCCCACCTGGCCATGTACTTCGCGGATGAAGCGATCGTCGTGACCAACCCGGAAGTCTCCTCGGTACGTGACTCCGACCGTATGCTGGGCCTGTTGGCGAGCAAGTCGCGCCGCGCCGAAAACGGCGAAGACCCAATCAAGGAACACCTGCTGATCACCCGCTACCATCCAGAGCGCGTGAGCAAGGGCGAAATGCTCGGCGTCGAAGACGTGAAGGAAATTCTCGCCGTGGCCCTGCTGGGCGTTATCCCTGAATCCCAGGCGGTGCTCAAGGCATCCAACCAGGGCGTTCCCGTCATCCTCGATGACCAGAGCGACGCTGGCCAGGCGTACAGCGATACCGTTGACCGCTTGCTGGGCAAAACCGTGGAGCATCGTTTCCTCGATGTACAGAAGAAGGGATTCTTCGAGCGCCTGTTTGGAGGCAACTAATCAATGAACCTTTTTGACTTCTTTCGTGCCAGCAAAAAAGTAAGTACCGCCTCGGTTGCGAAAGAGCGTCTACAGATCATCGTGGCGCACGAGCGCGGTCAGCGCAGTACCCCGGACTACCTGCCAGCCTTGCAGAAGGAACTGGTGGAGGTGATCCGCAAGTACGTCAACATCGGCAACGATGATGTGCAGGTCGCTCTGGAAAACCAGGGCAGCTGCTCGATCCTGGAACTCAACATCACCCTGCCCGACCGCTAACAGGCAGCCGGGCAAGCCACCACGGCGGCCGCCGGGCCTTCGCACTGCGAGGGCTCGACGGTCGCCGTTGGTGTTTACAGAGAGCACGCAATGCCGCTGTCCAACGTCCACATCCTGCACCAGGATGCCGCTGTCCTGGTGGTCAATAAACCGACCCTGCTGCTGTCCGTCCCGGGCCGCGCCGAGGACAACCGCGACTGCCTGATTACCCGCCTGCAGGAAAACGGCTACCCGGAAGCCCGTATCGTCCATCGCCTGGACTGGGAAACCTCCGGGATCATCCTGCTGGCACGTGATGCCGACAGCCACCGCGAGCTGTCACGACAGTTCCATGACCGGGAAACCGAGAAGGCCTACACCGCACTGTGCTGGGGGCAACCGGAGCTGGACAGCGGCAGTATCGACCTGCCCCTGCGCTACGACCCGCCAACCAAGCCACGCCATGTGGTAGACCATGAACAGGGCAAACATGCGCTGACCTTCTGGCGTATCGTCGAGCGTTGCGGTGACCATTGCCGGGTTGAGCTGACGCCGATTACCGGCCGCTCACATCAGTTGCGCGTGCACATGCTCTCCATCGGCCATCCGCTGCTGGGCGATCGCCTGTACGCCAACCCCGAAGCATTGGCGGCCCATGAACGGCTGTGCCTGCATGCAAGCATGCTGAGTTTTACCCATCCGGTGACCGGCGAGCGTTTGCGCTTCGAGTGCCCGGCGCCGTTCTGATCGATTGCATCGCCTCTATCGCTGGCAAGGCCAGCTCCAGCCCCCTTGCTGGAGCCGACCTTACTGGCGATTCGGGCCGCCCCAATCCCCAAGCAATACGTTAAACTCGCGCCACTGCTGTCTGGAGTGACTTATGCGCGATGCTCTGAATCAAGGCCTGATCGATTTTCTGAAGGCCTCCCCCACGCCGTTCCATGCCACCACCGGCCTTGCTTTACGCCTTGAAGCGGCGGGTTTCCAGCGCCTTGACGAGCGCGACAGTTGGGCCACCACCGCTGGCGGCCGCTACTACCTGACCCGAAACGACTCCTCGATCATCGCGTTCAAGCTCGGTCGACACTCGCCCTTGATCGACGGTATCCGCCTGGTCGGCGCCCATACCGACAGCCCGTGCCTGCGGGTCAAGCCACAGCCGGAACTGCAACGCCAGGGCTTCTTGCAATTGGGCGTGGAAGTTTACGGCGGCGCGCTGCTGGCGCCGTGGTTCGACCGCGACCTGTCCCTGGCCGGGCGGGTAACCTTCCGCCGTGACGGCAAGGTTGAAAGCCAACTGATCGACTTCAAGCTGCCGATTGCGGTGATCCCCAACCTGGCGATCCACCTCAACCGCGCCGCCAATGAGGGCTGGGCAATCAACGCCCAGACCGAGCTGCCGCCTATTTTGGCGCAGGTGGCCGGCGACGAGCGCGTAGACTTCCGCGCCCTGCTCACCGATCAACTGGCGCGTGAGCACGGCCTGAACGCCGACGTGGTGCTGGACTACGAACTGAGCTTCTACGACACCCAGACCGCTGCGCTGGTTGGCCTGAACGGCGACTTTATCGCCGGGGCGCGGCTGGACAACCTGCTGTCCTGCTACGCCGGCCTGCAAGCCCTGCTCGCCGCCGACAGTGACGAAACCTGTGTGCTGGTGTGCAATGACCACGAGGAAGTCGGCTCTTCCTCGGCCTGTGGTGCCGATGGCCCGATGCTGGAACAAACCCTGCGTCGCCTGCTGCCTGACGGCGATGATTTCGTCCGGACCATTCAGCGCTCGCTGCTGGTCTCGGCCGACAACGCCCACGGCGTTCATCCGAACTACGCCGACAAGCATGACGGCAACCACGGCCCCAAGCTCAACGCCGGCCCGGTGATCAAGGTCAACAACAACCAGCGTTACGCCACCAACAGCGAAACCGCGGGTTTCTTCCGCCATCTGTGCATGGCCGAGGAAGTGCCGGTGCAGAGCTTCGTGGTACGCAGCGACATGGGTTGCGGCTCGACCATCGGCCCGATCACCGCCAGCCACCTGGGCGTGCGTACCGTCGACATCGGCCTGCCGACCTTTGCCATGCACTCCATTCGCGAGCTGTGCGGCAGCCATGACCTGGCGCATCTGGTGAAAGTACTGACGGCGTTCTACCGCAGCCGCGACCTGCCGTAACACCCGGCAGGCAGAAGCAGGCCTTGCTGGGTATTTGAACCGGGCCGTGTGGGATCAAGCTTTGCCAGCGATGCGCGTATCGCGCACTGGCTGACAGGCCGTTGATCCCATCGTAGGCAAGCCTACTCCCACAGGGATCTACGCAGAACACTGCATTTTCTGTGGTAGCAAGACTTGCCTGCGATGCTGCCTTTTGCCGGGCCAACCACTGAAACACATCAACTCTGTGCCATAAGTTCCCAAATGGAGAACTCGGCAGGGAGTTTGCCAAGGCGTTGTTCTTCCTGGGCAAGCAGGCGTTCAACTTTTTCACGATCATCCGCCGGATATCGCAAACGCTCTACAGGGCTGAGGTTGTCCAGTAACTCCATGTAGCCGCGATAAACCGGGCGCGCATCACCCGCAGAAAAAATAAAGCTGGCTGCTGCCTGAAAACACTCGAAATCCAGCCCATCCTTTGCATAATCCGCTACATAACGCTCTTCATCCGTATATTCACCGCTTTCGTCTTCTACGATCGCCACAAGCTCCGAACGGGACAGCCCTGCAAATGGATTATCCGGCCTCCCCCTTCCTTCATGAATGGACAGTAGGAACTCAAAGGACTTCTGCTTTCGAGACAGTTGCTCAGGCGAGCTCTCTGCCGATACCTCTGACTGTTTGAAAGCCTCTGCGCCGTACATCCTCACCCGCAACCAAGCCGTTTTACCAAGGCCATGAGCACCGTAAACTCTTTCGTATTTATCCCTGGCTTGATCATTCTGGCCATCGACCTGCGCCATGCTGGCGCTCAACTTCACCCCCTCCGCCGAGAGGCTCACGCTTTCCTTCGTATTTGAGGTTGAAAGGTCTTCTGTGGGTGCTGGTTTTGGTGGCGTTCTAACAATGGCTACCGATGATGGAATTGTGCCTATTTTCATATTGCTCCCTCCAACCGCTCCAATACAACGAGGCACTTATTCAAGTGCCTCGCCGAACGACTACTTAATAGAGAACTGCACGGAATAATTGAAGGGAAGATTCGAGTCTGCCTTTACCAATGTTGCGGTACAGGTTGCACGGCTCGAACCAATAGACACTGCATCTTTCTTCCAACTAGGCAGGTATCCGCCCAGATGCATTTCAACCAAGTGCGACGCCGAGAACCGGCATATTTTCGAGCCCACTGCGTAAGTAAATCGCATACCGGATGCGATATCACTTCCACTGGCATGAACGAACCCAATACTGTAATTCGGTTTAATATTTGTAGGCAGGGGATTAACACTTCCAAAAAAATACTCATAGCCGTACACAGCTTCTGCACTGGTTTCATTTACAACTGTCACAGTCGCCAGATTGGCCGCTTGTACCGCCCCACCCACCGTACACCCCAACACCACAAAAGAACCCAACAACACTTTCTTGATATTTATCATTCGCGACATCCATTCAAAGGTTAACGACACGCAGCTGTTGCTGCATGTCCGTGCCGGGGCGATTCATCGATCGCTCATGACGCTTTTAACCAGTCGGCAGGAAGCCTTGGGCGCTGTATCAGACGCGGTCTGATATCGATGTAGGAAATTTCTCTGCTGTTAGAATCAGCACGGGCCGTGCCCACGCTGACCTCCATCAACCCCGGCCCAGCGATTCCGGCCTATGCTTGCCCCATGAATTTCCACGCTTTGAGAAGGTTCTTGCACATGTCAGAGTTCCAGATGATGTTCCTCCCGGTGATCGCCGGCCTGATCCTGTTGACCGTCGGTTTCAACATGCGTGAGCGCAATATCGGGGTGCTGATGATGTGGATCGGAACCTTGGGCATGATTGGCATCATGGCCTGGAAGATCCTTGAGAAACTGAACTGACAAATACACTACACTCGGGCGATTGATTGCCTGAGGTCGATTTGCCAGTGCCTGCCTTTTTCCGTTTTTTCGCGCTGTTTCTGATACTGCTGGCGCCCGTCAGCCTGGCACAGGCAGCAGGTTTGCCGGGTTTGCTCGGCAGTAGCAAAGCCCAGCCCGAAGCCACCGAGCCGCTGAGCCAGTCCCTGGACGAGGTCATCAAGCGCCTGGAAAACGATCAGCAACGTGCCAGTTTGCTGGCCGATCTGAAGAAGCTGCGCGACAGCACCAAACAGGCGCAGCCGTCGGTAGAGCAAGGCGTACTGGGGGTGATTGGCAACACCGTGGCCAGCCTCGAGAAGCAGTTCAGTGGTGATGCCAGCCCCTTCACGCGGTGGTCGCGGGAGCTGGACCAGGCTCAGGAGGAGCTGGCCGCCCTGATGGTGCCGGTGAAAGAGTTGCCCGCCATACTGTTCGGCTTTGCCGCGGTCATCGCCCTCTGGAGCCTGTTGGCTTACGGTTTTATCTGGGTCGGGCATCGGGTGCGGCTACGCTTCGGCCTGACCGAGGAACTCCCCCATCACCCCAAAACCTGGGACATGGTGCGCTTCGCCTTGCGTAAGCTTGGCCCTTGGCTGGTGGCGCTGATCATCACCCTGTACCTGAGTTTTGCCCTGCCCTCGTCACTGGGCAAGTCAATGGCCATGGTGCTGGCCTATGCGCTGGTGGTCGGTACCTGTTTCTCGGCCATTTGCGTGATTGCCTTTTCCTTGCTCGACGGCCCGCACCGCCATCATGCGCTGCACATTTTACGGCGCCGCGCGTTCCGCCCGCTGTGGCTGATCGGCAGTTTTGCCGCGTTCGGTGAGGCGATGAACGATCCGCGCCTGGCCACTGCGCTGGGCACCCACCTGGCGCATAGCCTGGCAACGCTGGCGAATGTGCTGGCAGCCCTTTCCAGCGGGCTGTTCATCCTGCGTTTCCGGCGCCCTATCGCTCACCTGATCCGCAACCAACCGCTGTCGCGTCGCCTGACCCGCCGTGCCCTGAGCGACACCATCGAGATTCTCGGCAGTTTCTGGTACCTGCCGGCGTTGGTGCTGGTGGCCATCTCATTGTTTGCCACCTTTGTTTCCGCAGGCGACACCAGTACCGCGCTGCGTCAGTCGCTGATGTGCGCCGTACTGCTGGTGCTGTGCATGGTGATCAACGGCCTGGTCCGTCGCCATGCTGCAAAACCGCACCGGAGCAACCGCCGCCAACCGCTCTACTACGAGCGGCTCAAAAGTTTTGGCTACACCTTGGTACACCTGACGATCTGGCTGCTGTTCATCGAATTGGGGCTTCGGGTCTGGGGCTTCTCGCTGATCGGTTTCGCCGAGGGCGACGGCCATGACGCCGCCATGCGCCTGCTTGGCCTGGGCGGCACGCTGCTCGCCGCGTGGCTGGTGTGGATACTCAGCGATACCGCCGTGCACCATGCCCTGACGCGCTCACGCAAAGGCGCGGCCAATGCCCGTGCACAAACCATGATGCCGCTGATCCGCAACGTGCTGTTCGTGGCCATTTTCATCATTGCGGTGATCGTCGCCCTGGCCAACATGGGCATGAACGTCACCCCGCTGCTGGCGGGTGCAGGGGTCATCGGCCTGGCGATCGGTTTCGGCGCGCAGTCGCTGGTGGCCGATTTGATCACCGGCCTGTTCATCATCATCGAGGACTCCCTGGCCATTGACGACTATGTCGATGTCGGCGGCCACCTGGGAACCGTCGAAGGCCTGACTATCCGTACCGTACGCCTGCGCGATATCGACGGTATCGTCCATACCATCCCGTTCAGCGAGATCAAAAGTATCAAGAACTACTCGCGGGAGTTTGGTTACGCGATTTTCCGCATCGCCATTCCCCACAGCATGAACATCGATCAGGCCATCAGCCTGGTTCGCGATGTTGGCCAGAAGCTGCGCAACGACCCGCTGCAACGCCGCAGCATCTGGTCACCGCTGGAGTTGCAAGGCGTGGAGAGCTTCGAATCTGGCTCGGCCATCCTGCGGGCGCGGTTCAAGACCGCACCGATCAAACAGTGGGAGGTTTCACGGGCGTTCAACCTGGCGCTCAAGCGCGAGCTCGATGAAGCCGGCCTGGACCTGGCCACTCCGCGCCTGTCGGTGCAGGTGATCACCGCCGGTGGCGGTGCCGAGGGCAACAACGCTTAACCGGCATCGGCTCGAATGCGAATCGCATCATGCCGCCAATACTCCAGGTCGCAGTCGATCAAGCGCCCGTGCTGATCGCTGTTGACCCGAGTGATCTGCAGCCCGGGGCTGCCCGACGATACTTTCAGGGCCATACCCGCGGCGACGGGCAATGCCGTAGGCAGAATTTCAAAACACACCCGGCCGTACTGGATCCCGTAGTGCTCGGCGTACAACTCAGTCAATGACTGGCCCAGGTCGAAGCTGAGGATATCCGGAAAGTACTCAGGGTTCAGGTAGTGCTCGGCATACAGCACCGCACGCCCGTCGATACGCCGTAACCGACAGATCTGAATCACGCTGGACAGCGGCGACAGTTGCAAGCGCGCACAAATCGCGGCGGGCGCAGGCTGCAGACGTGCCGACAACAACTCGGTAGCCGGCACCCGTCCCTGGGCGCGCACCATGGCGTGAAAGTGGCTACGCTCGATCAGGTCATAGGTCAATCGCTCGGGTGCAACGAACCAGCCACGACGCTCCTCACGGTAGATCACTCCAAGGGCTTCAAGCTGCACCAGCGCTTCACGCAGGGTAATACGCGTCGTGTCGAACACTTCGCTGAGCTTGCGCTCGGCCGGTAACTTGCAACCGGCGGCCAGCAGGCCGTGCTCGATCTGTTCCTGCAACGCCTGGCATATGGCTGTTACTGCGCGTGGTGGCAGTGGACGCATCAAAGGTTACCTATCTGGACTAGTCCAGCGCCAATACTGAGCAGTAAAACGCTCAGAAAGGGGCGCACGGGAATACTGCAAGACTAGGCAATGCAGATGAACGCCAGATGACATTACCGCTCAACGGTCATCAAAACCCTCTCGAACAAGGCCTTCAGGCGTTGCGGATCAAGCACTTGAATCTGGTCTACGCTGTATTTTCAGAGCCAGCTGCCATGCCGGAACAACCCGCAGCGACATCAAAATGTCATGCACCCGGCCTACCTTGGCTCAGGTATTGCTGACCTAGACCAACCGAATCGCAACAACGTCCAACACCCCATGCGTTTTGCAAGGCACCCAATAAGGAGCTTCGGATGAAACAGCTTTTCCTGGCGTCACTGTTAGGTTCTACCATTGCCCTGTGCACCTCGGCGATGGCCGCCGGTACCGACCTGAAAGCCCTGGAGGACGCTGCCCGTAAAGAGGGCGCGGTCAACAGCGTAGGCATGCCAGACGCCTGGGCCAACTGGAAAGGAACCTGGGAAGACCTGGCCAGCAAGTATGGCCTCAAGCATATGGACACCGACATGAGTTCGGCTCAGGAGGTGGCCAAGTTCGAGGCAGAAAAAGACAACGCCAGCGCTGATATCGGCGACGTTGGCGCCGCCTTCGGCCCGATTGCCGCAGCCAAGGGCGTGACCCAACCCTACAAGCCCAGCACCTGGGATCAAGTGCCTGCGTGGGCCAAGGACAAGGATGGCCATTGGGCGCTGGCCTATACCGGCACGATCGCCTTCATCATCAACAAACAGTTGGTGAAGGAAGCCGACATGCCAAAAACCTGGCATGACCTGGAAAAGGGCAAGTACAAGGTCGCCATCGGTGATGTTGGCACCGCCGCCCAGGCGGCCAACGGTGTACTGGCTGCCGCCATCGCTTACAAGGGTGACGAGAAGAATCTCGAGCCGGGCCTGCAACTGTTCACCAAGCTGGCGCAGCAGAAGCGTCTGTCGCTGGCCAACCCCACCATCCAGACCCTGGAAAAGGGTGAAGTGGAAGTGGGCGTGGTCTGGGACTTCAACGGCCTGAGCTACCGCGAACAGATCGATCCGAAGCGCTTTGAGGTCTTGATCCCGGCAGATGGCTCGGTGATCTCGGGCTACACCACCATCATCAACAAGTACGCCAAGAACCCCAATGCCGCCAAACTGACCCGCGAATACATTTTCAGCGATGCCGGGCAGACCAACCTCGCCCGCGGCAACGCCCGGCCGATTCGTGCCGAGCACCTGAAACTGCCCGCCGATGTACAGGCCAAGCTGCTGCCCAATGAGCAGTACAAGGCCGCTCAGCCGATCAAGGATGCCGCGGCCTGGGAAGCCACCTCGAAGAAACTGCCGCAGATGTGGCAGGAGCAAGTGATCATCGAGATGGAGTGAGGCTGTGGGCGCAACCGGGAAACCGTGTCGCCCCGATCGCCGGCAAACCAGTTCCCACAAGGCTCATGTGGGCGCTGGCTTGCCAGCGATGAAGCCCTCCCGCGTACTTCGGAGAAATCATGAAACACAACGTCATTCTGGTCCTGCTTGATGGCCTCAACTATCAGGTCGCACATCACGCCATGGGCCACCTGCATGCCTATGTCGAAGCCGACCGTGCAGCCCTGTACCGCCTCGAATGCGAGCTGCCGGCACTGTCCCGCCCGCTGTATGAGTGCATCCTTACCGGCGTAGCCCCCATCGACAGCGGTATTGTTCACAACAACGTCACGCGCCTGTCCACGCAGCGCAGCATCTTTCATTACGCCCACGAAGCAGGCCTGAGCACGGCGGCAGCGGCCTACCACTGGGTCAGCGAACTGTACAACCGCTCACCGTTCGACCCGTTGCGTGATCGCCACACGCACTCGCCGAAACTGCCGATTCAACACGGCCTGTTTTATTACGTCGATCACTACCCGGACTCGCACCTGTTTGCCGATGCCGAGTACCTGCGACGCCGGCATGCACCGAACTTCCTGCTCGTGCATCCGATGAACATTGACGACGCCGGCCATCGCCACGGGCTGGACAGCCGTCAGTACCGTAACAGTGCACGCGGCGCCGACATCCTGCTGGCCGACTATCTGCAAGGCTGGCTCGACAGTGGCTATCAGGTACTCATCACCTCTGACCACGGCATGAACAACGACCACTCGCACAATGGCCTGCTGCCTGAAGAGCGCGAAGTGCCGCTGTTCGTGTTTGGCGATGCCTTCAGCCTCGACCCTGCCGCCAAACCCTTGCAGACCGAGTTGTGTGGCACGATTTGCGAGCTGATGGGCATTGCCCATGACAAGCCGGTGTGCCGGGAGCTACTCACGTGAACGCCCTCACTCGCGGTAAATACCTGGCGCTGCTCTGCCTGCTGCCCTTTGCGGTGTTTTTCCTGGTCTTTCAAATTGCCCCGCTGGCCTGGGTCGCCATACACAGTGTTCAGGCCGAAAGTGGCTGGGGCCTGGACAACTTCAGCAAGGTGTTCAACTCGAAGTTCTACCGCCAGGCTATCCAGCACAGCCTGGAGATCAGTTTCTGGTCGAGCCTGTTCGGCATCCTGATCGCCATCCTCGGCAGCTACTCGCTGCGCCGGGTCGATTCGCGGCTGCGCGACTTCGTCAACGCCTTCGCCAACATGACCAGCAATTTCGCCGGGGTGCCACTGGCCTTCGCCTTCATCATCCTGCTGGGCTTCAACGGTGCCCTGACCATGCTGCTAAAGCAGGCCGGGATCATCGAAGACTTCAACCTGTACTCCAAAAGCGGGTTGATCATCCTCTACACCTACTTCCAGATCCCGCTGGGTGTGCTGCTGCTCTACCCGGCATTTGACGCCCTGCGTGAAGACTGGCGTGAGTCCGCCGAGTTGCTCGGTGCCAACGCCTGGCAGTACTGGCGGCACATCGGCCTGCCGGTGCTGACCCCGGCCCTGCTCGGAACCTTCGTGATCCTGCTGGCCAACGCGCTGGGGGCTTACGCCACGGTGTACGCCTTGACCACCGGCAACTTCAACGTGTTACCGATCCGCATCGCCGCGCTGGTCGCAGGCGACATCTCCCTGGACCCGAACCTGGCCAGTGCCCTGGCCATGATCCTGGTCGGCTTGATGACGCTGGTTACCCTGGTCCACCAATGGCTGCTGAAGAGGAGCTACCATGTCGCGCGCTGAATCCGCTTCGACCCACCTCTATCATCGGTTGGTGGTCTACGCCCTGTTTCTGCTGTTGCTGTTGCCCCTGGCCGGCACCTTGCTCTACTCCCTGGCCACCAGTTGGTCAGCGAGCATTCTGCCCAGTGGGCTGACCCTCAAGTGGTACCTGGCCTTGTGGAGCGACCCGCGCTTTCTTGCCGCATTCGGCCAATCGCTGCTGGTATGCGTGGGGGCGTTGATTCTCTCGGTACTGCTGATTCTGCCGTTGCTGTTCGTGGTGCATTACCACTTCCCCCGGCTCGACGCGCTGATGAACATCCTCATCCTGTTGCCCTTCGCGGTACCGCCGGTGGTGTCCTCGGTGGGCCTGCTGCAGCTCTATGGCTCGGGGCCGCTGGCGATGGTCGGTACGCCATGGATCCTGATCGGTTGCTACTTCACCGTGGCCTTGCCCTTCATGTACCGGGCAATCACCAACAACCTGCAAGCCATTAACCTGCGTGACCTGATGGACGCCGCCCAACTACTCGGCGCCAGTACCTTTCAGGCCGCGCTGCTGGTGGTACTGCCCAACCTGCGCAAGGGCCTGATGGTCGCGCTGCTTTTGTCGTTCTCGTTCCTGTTTGGCGAGTTCGTCTTCGCCAACCTGTTGGTCGGCACGCGCTATGAAACCCTGCAGGTGTACCTCAACAACATGCGTAACAGCAGCGGCCATTTCAACAGCGCCCTGGTGATTTCCTATTTCCTCTTTGTGCTGGTGCTGACCTGGGCAGCCAACCGCCTGAACAAGGACAAGTCGTGATATGAGCTTCGTCAGTGTGCAAAATCTGCAGAAACGTTATGCCGGCAACCCGGTGTTCAATGACATCAACTGCCACATCGAACGCGGTGAGTTCGTCACCCTGCTCGGCCCTTCCGGCTGCGGCAAATCCACCCTGCTGCGCTGCATCGCCGGGCTGACGGCAGTGGACAGCGGCAAGATTCTTCTAGACGGCCAGGACCTGGTGCCTCTGAGCCCGCAGAAACGCGGAATCGGCATGGTCTTTCAGAGCTATGCCCTGTTCCCCAACATGACCGTGGAGCAGAACGTCGCCTTTGGCCTGCGTATGCAGAAGGTTGCCCCCGAAGAAAGCCGCAGCCGCGTGCTTGAGGTACTGCAACTGGTCGAGCTGCAAGACTTCGCCAGCCGCTATCCGCACCAGCTTTCCGGAGGCCAGTGCCAACGTGTGGCCCTGGCCCGCTCACTGGTGACCCGGCCACGCCTGCTGCTGCTCGACGAACCGCTGTCGGCCCTGGATGCGCGGATCCGCAAGCACCTGCGCGAACAGATCCGAAATATCCAGCGTGAGTTGGGCCTGACGACCATCTTTGTGACCCATGACCAGGAGGAAGCACTGATCCTGTCGGATCGCATTTTCCTGATGAACCAGGGGCGTATCGTCCAAAGCGGCGATGCCGAAACCCTCTACACCGCCCCCGCCGATGCCTTCGCCGCCGGTTTTATCGGCAACTACAACCTGCTCGATGCCGACAGCGCCAGCCGCTTGCTGCAACGACCGATCAGCAGTCGCCTGGCCATTCGCCCGGAAGCCATCGTCCTGAGCCTGAACGGCGAACTGGAAGGCCAGGTACGCAGTCATAGTCTGCTGGGCAACGTGATCCGTTACCGGGTCGAGGCCCGGGGTGTCGAGTTACTGGTCGATGTACTGAATCGCTCGTCTGCCGATCTGCATCCCAATGGTCAACGGGTATCCTTGTCCATCGATCCCACCGCCCTCTGCGAAGTTGCCTGAGGGTTGCACAGGAGTTTGAGTGAAATGGCTTTAGCGATTTTCGATCTGGACGAAACCTTGATCCACGGTGACTGCGCTTCGCTGTGGAGTGAAGAAATGGCCCGCCTGGGTTGGGTCGATGGTGAGTCTTTTCTGCGCCGCGACCGTGAGTTGATGGATGCATATGGCCGTGGCCACCTGGCCATGGAGGACTACATGGCGTTCAGCCTGGAGCCCATTGCCGGGCGTACCCAGGAAGAACTGCAGCACCTGGTGGAGCCTTGGGTCGAGAACATCATTGAGCCGATCATCTTCAGCGAAGCCTGCAAACGGATCGCCGAGCACCGCAAGCGTGGCGACCGGGTGCTGGTGATATCGGCCTCCGGCACCCACCTGGTGGCACCGATTGCGGCGCGGCTGGGTATCGACGAATTTCTCGCCATTGATCTTGAGGTCGTGAACGGCGTGTACACCGGCAAGACCCGGGGCGTGCTGACTTACCGCGAAGGCAAGATCACCCGCCTGCTGGAGTGGCTGGATCAGGAAGAAGAGAACCTTGAGGGTGCCAGTTTCTACTCGGACTCGCGCAACGACTTGCCGCTGCTGCTCAAGGTGGACCACCCCGTCGTGGTGAACCCCGACCCGGTACTGCGCGGGCACGCCGAGCAACACGGCTGGCCAATCCTGAGCTGGAGCTGACCAGGGCTGTTCACTTGAGCCCTTGGAGTGCTTGATACGTCAATCAACCACATCAATGAATGGATATGTTCACGAAGTGAGTGCCAATAGCCACAAACATGCGTTGCCCCCTGATGGCGGCAGGCATATCCGTTTGCGATGTTGGGCCCGATGCCCCGTTCCGCCTTTACGGCGGGTCACTTTTGTGCGGGACAAAAGTAACCAAAACCCCTCGTCCCAACATCCGGCCCTCCGCTGCGCTGCGGGTTCTCTCACTCCAGCAGTGCTCCCGCCGGGACCGCGCTGAAGGGCCTTCCTGGCCCTCAGCACTTGCCAGGCATCCTTGCCTGGCACCCGACTACGCACTGCCTGCGTTCGACCTCCTGAAGGGACAATTTGGCGGCGCCTGCGAGGTCAGCGTATGGAAAAGCATTGGCGCCAAGGTTGGCGCCTTGATGGATAGCGTCGATTTCCTGCGTGGGCTTTGTTTGTCAGTGCGCGCAGTGGCAGGCGCTGCAGGGTGTCCCTTCAGGAGGCTGAGTGGAGCCGTCGCGTAGTGGGGTGCGAGGCAGGGATGCCTCGCAAGCGCTGATGGGCCATGGATGGCCCGTCGGCGCGCCCCCGCGGGAGCGATGGCGTAAGGAAGGAACCCGAAGCGCAGCGTAGGGCCGGATGTCGGGACAGGGCGTTTTGCCCACTTTTGTGCCTTTCAAAAGTGGGTCGCCGTAAAAGGCGAAACCAGCCGGTGGTGCCGCTGCCGGGAATGGATATGTCCGCGAGACAAGTGCCACAAATCACAAACCTGTATCGCCGCTGATGCAAACAGGCATATCCATTCGCGATGTCGGACCTGATACCAGGCTATGCCGTTTCCTTGCGCAACGAATTACACAAGGCTTTCGTCAATCACCAGCACCAGCTTGCCCGACACCTGGTTACCCGCCAGTTCGGCAAAGGCAGCCTCGGCATCCTTGATCGGGTAACGACCGACCAATTGCGGCTTGAGCCGCCCTTCAGTGAACAACGGCCACACCTGCTGGCTCAGGTCACTGAGCAGGTCGGCCTTGAACTGGTCATCACGGTTACGCAAGGTCGAACCGGTCACCTGCACGCGCTTGGCCAGCACCTGAGCCAGGTCCAGCTCGGCTTTGCGACCGCCCATCAGGCCAATGATCACCCAACGCCCATCACGCGCCAGCAACTTGAGGTTCAATGCCGCGTAATTGGCCCCAACCGGATCGAGAATCACGTCAAACGGAGCGAAATCGTTCAGGCTTTCCAGGTCGTCACCACGCACTACACCGCCCGTGGCGCCGAGGCCCTGGCAGTAAGCCAGCCGATCGGCTGAGCCCACGCTGACCCAGCATGGGCTACCAAACGCCTTGCACAGCTGGATTGCCGCCGAGCCGACACCACTGGCGCCCGCGTGCAACAGCACCTTCTCGCCCGGCTTGAGCGCCCCCAGCTGGAACAGGTTGAGCCAGGCAGTGGCATACACTTCAGGGATCGCTGCCGCTTCGTGCAGGCTCAGGCCTTCGGGCACGGGGAGCACGTGGCGGGCATCGACCACCACTTCTTCGGCCATGCCGCCACCGGACAATAACGCGCAGACCCGATCACCGACCTGCCAGGACGCGCCAGGGCCGACTTCGACGATCACCCCGGAACATTCCAGGCCCAGGTACTCGCTCGCGCCCGGAGGTGGCGGATAAAGCCCGGCTTTTTGCAGTAGATCGGCCCGATTGAGGCCCGCAGCCGCAACACGGATTCGTACTTGACCTACATCGCAGGTTGGACTTGTCGTCGTAACCCACTCCACATGTCCGTCAACGCCTTGCAATGCCTTCACAGTGCCTCCATAGTTGTGTTATCACGAGCCCGAGTGCGAACGCGTCGGGCTTTTTGCAGTATGCGTCCGGTTTTTATGGAACCGGCGAATTCAAAGACGGCCTAATATGCGTGATCAATTGCCCTTACGTCGAATCAGCATGAAGCATTTTCTGCCCAGTACCGCCCTCGCATTGTTGATCGGCCTTGGCAGCCTACCGCTGGTGGGCAATGCTTATGCCGCCAACAGTTGGGACAAACTGCAACCCGACCGTGACGAAGTGGTCGCAAGCCTGAACGTGGTCGAGCTGCTCAAGCGCCATCACTACAGCAAACCGCCGCTCAATGACGCTCGCTCAGTCATCATCTACGACAGCTACCTGAAGCTGCTCGACCCGGCGCGTAGCTATTTCCTGGCCAGTGACATCGCCGAATTCGACAAGTGGAAGACTCAGTTCGATGACTTCCTCAAAAGTGGCAATCTCGATCCTGGTTTCACGATCTACAAGCGCTATCTGGACCGCGTCAAATCGCGCCTGGACTTCACCCTCGCGCAATTGGACAAGGGCGTCGACAGCATCGACTTCAACACCCAGGAAACCTTGCTGGTCGACCGCAAGGACGCCCCGTGGCTGAAAAACGAAGCCGAGCTTGACGACCTCTGGCGCAAGCGCCTGAAGGACGAAGTGTTGCGCCTGAAGATCGCCGGCAAGGAACCCAAGGCCATTCAGGAACTGTTGACCAAGCGCTACAAGAACCAGCTGTCGCGCCTGGACCAGACCCGTGCCGAGGATATTTTCCAGGCCTACATCAACACGTTCGCCCAGTCCTACGACCCGCACACCAACTATTTGTCGCCCGACAACGCAGAGAACTTCGATATCAACATGAGCCTGTCGCTCGAAGGTATCGGCGCAGTCCTGCAAAGCGACAACGATCAGGTCAAGATCGTCCGCCTGGTGCCGGCTGGCCCTGCCGCCAAGACCAAGCAGGTCGCGCCAGCCGACAAGATCGTCGGCGTGGCCCAGGGCGACAAGGAAATGGTCGACGTGATCGGCTGGCGCCTGGACGAAGTGGTCAAGCTGATCCGCGGCCCGAAAGGCTCGGTGGTGCGCCTGGAAGTGATTCCAGCCAGCAATGCGCCTAACGACCAGACCAGCAAGATCGTCTCCATCACCCGTGAAGCGGTGAAGCTGGAAGAGCAGGCCGCGAAAAAATCGGTGCTCAAGCTCAAGCAGGATGGCCGTGACTACAAGCTGGGCATCATCGAGATCCCGGCCTTCTACCTGGACTTCAAAGCCTTCCGCGCCGGCGATCCAGAGTACAAGAGCACCACCCGTGACGTGAAAAAGCTGCTGACCGAGCTGCAGAAGGAAAAAGTCGACGGCGTGGTCATCGACCTGCGCAACAACGGCGGCGGCTCCCTGCAGGAAGCCACCGAATTGACCAGCCTGTTCATCGACAACGGCCCGACCGTGCTGGTGCGCAACAGCGATGGTCGAGTCGATGTGCTTGAGGACGAAAACAACGGTGCCTTCTATAAAGGCCCGATGGCCTTGCTGGTCAACCGCCTGTCGGCTTCCGCCTCGGAGATTTTCGCTGGCGCCATGCAGGACTACCACCGCGCACTGATCATCGGTGGCCAGACCTTCGGTAAAGGCACGGTGCAGACCATTCAGCCGTTGAACCATGGCGAACTGAAGCTGACCCTGGCCAAGTTCTACCGTGTTTCTGGCCAGAGCACCCAGCATCAGGGCGTACTGCCAGACATCGACTACCCGTCGGTGATCGACACCAAGGAAATCGGCGAGAGCGCCCTGCCCGAAGCGATGCCGTGGGACACCATTCGCCCGGCGATCAAGCCTGCAAGCGATCCGTTCAAGCCGTTCCTGGCTCAGCTCAAGGCGCGTCATGACGAGCGCAGCGCCAAGGATCCAGAGTTCGTCTACATCCGCGATCGCCTGGCCCTGACCCAGAAGCTGATGAACGAAAAATCCGTGAGCCTGAACGAAACCGAACGTCGTGCCCGACACGCCACGATCGAAGGCAAGCAACTGGCGCTGGAGAACACCCGGCGTAAAGCCAAGGGCGAGGAACCGCTCAAGGAACTGAAAAAAGAAGACGAGGATGCTCTGCCGGCCGAGCCGGATGACACCAAACCCGAGGATGACGCCTACCTGGCTGAAACCGGGCGCATCCTGCTGGATTACCTGAGCCTTAACTCAGCTGTGGCCAAGCATTGAAGCACTAATGGCAAAATAATATGGCTGGACGCTGGCGCGTCATTAAACAGTCATTTATCTGTCGTGAAATAAGGGGCTGCGTACCACGGGTACGCAGCCCTTTTTTCGTAAGGAACGCCTGACATGACCGTGACCGAACAGCTTAGCGCGCTGAGCTCCATCCTGGCTCAAAGCGGCTTGCACAGCCTGTTCCAACCCATCGTCTGCCTATCAGAACGGCGTATTCTCGGTTATGAAGCCTTAAGCCGCGGCCCTTCCAACAGCCCGCTGCACTCCCCCATCAACCTGTTCGCGGTGGCCCGTCAGGCGGGTCGGCTGACTGAGCTGGAAGTGGCCTGCCGAGAAAGTGCCTGTCGTCGCTTCAGCCAGCAAAAACTGGAGGGCAAGCTGTTCCTCAACGTCTCGCCGGAGTCGTTGCTGGAGCCGCAGTATCAGTCGGGGCGCACCCTGAAAATGCTGGAAGACATGGGCCTGTCACCAAGCCGGGTGGTCATTGAGTTGACTGAACAGACCCCCACCGATGATTTCCAACTGTTGTTCAATGCCCTGCACCACTACCGCGACATGGGTTTTTCCATCGCCCTGGACGACCTCGGTGCCGGTTACTCGAGCCTGCGGTTGTGGTCGGAACTGCGTCCGGACTACGTGAAGATCGACCGCCACTTTATCGATGGCATTCACCTGGACGCGGTCAAACGAGAGTTCGTCGGTTCTATCCTGCAAATTGCCAAAGCCTCGCGGGCGCAAGTGATTGCCGAAGGCATCGAGTTGGCCGAAGAGCTCAGCGTGCTCACCGAAATGGGGGTGGACCTGGTTCAGGGCTACCTGCTGGGCCGCCCTCAGGAACAGCCGCCGCGCAGTATCCAGAACGTGCTGCCAAGCCAGACGAACGTCAGTCAAACCCTCAGCGAGGAGAGTAGCGACCTCGAGGCGCTGTTGATCGACCAGCCGGCGGTGATGGGCGATACCCCTACCGCACTGGTACTGGAATCGTTCCGCCGCCAGGCCAACCTGAACTCACTGGCCGTGCTGGATGCCAACCAGCGCCCCTGCGGCATCGTTCACCGGCATGCGTTCTCCGACGCCCTGCTCAAGCCCTTCGCGACCGACCTGTTCGCACGCAAGCCAATCAGCCGGCTAATGAGCGAGGACTTTCTTGCCGTGGAGCTTAGCCAGTCACTGCAGCAGGTCAGCCGACTGCTGACCAGCCGGGCACGCCAGCGCATCGAGGAAGACTTCATCATCACCCAGCACGGGCAGTACCTGGGCCTGGGGCGGGTCATCGACGTGCTCAAGTTGATCACCGAGCAAAAAATCCAGCAGGCGCGCTACGCCAATCCCCTGACCTTGCTGCCGGGCAACGTGCCGATCCAGCAATGCCTGACACACCTGCTGCAGCAGCAACGTGAGGCAGCCATCTGCTATGTGGATATCGATAACTTCAAGCCGTTCAATGACATCTACGGCTATGCCCGTGGTGATGAGGTTCTACTGTGCCTGGCGCAGTGCCTGAGTGAACGGGTAGACCCCAGCCGCGACTTCGTCGGGCATATCGGCGGCGATGACTTCATGCTGGTGCTCAGTGCCAGTGACTGGCACACACGCTTGAAGCAATTGCTGGAAGACTTTCAGAAACAGTGCAGACGCTTCTACCGTGCCGAACACCTGGAGGCAGGATGTTTCGTCGGCCATGACCGTCAAGGGCAGCGTCAGTCCTTTGAACTGTTGTCGCTGTCTATCGGCGTGGTACAGCTACACGCACAAGCGGGCCTGCAGCTCAATGCCGGGCAACTGGCAGAGTTGGCCTCCAAGGCCAAGCACCATGCCAAGGACGTCAAGGGCTACAGCCTCTACGTGATCGAAACCGCCGAACTGGCTCAGGCCTCAGCCTCGGCCGGGTAACTGTACTCGAACACCCGAACCACTTCTGACGCATGCCAGGACGCAGCAGCCATGCCATCGGACGGCCCGGAAAAACGCCCCAGGCGCTCGACACACTCGAAAAAGCCGGTGCGTGGCAAGCGACTGGCGCCTTGGCTGATCACCAGCGAACTGCGCAGCGGCTGCTCGGCACGGGCATCCAGCACGGCCAGGTACTCCAGCGCTGCGGTGAGGGTCTGCATGGCCGGGCTCGGCAGCTGCAGGCGCTCAAGCAAGGCGCGATAGGTCAGTAGATGGCGCTGCCGACGCGCGACGTCCAGCTCGCCCAGCAGGCTTTCCCACTGCTGGCGGCTGATCCGCACGCTGCTCACGATGGATCACTCCAGCCAGGCACACCAAGTTCCCACGCCAGGCTACGGCGAATGGCGGCATCGGGCTGGCGCTCGCCACGCTCAATCATGCCCAGGTAGGCCGGGCTGATACCCACGGTTCGTGCCAGTTGCTCCGGGGCCAGGCCCTTGGCCTGACGCAACTGAGCCAACTCACTCAAGCTCGGAACACGGGCCGGTGCCGGCTCGACAACCGGCTCGCAGGTAACCTGCTGGCCGCTTGAATCAACCGCAGGCTGGCCGGCGGCCTTGAGCAGGGCCTGGTAGTGCTCCCAGGGTACGACCGCATATTCCGGTTGGCCGTCCCGGCTGATGACCTGAATACCCATTACAACCCCCTCGTAGGACAACTCGCATGTAATCGGTAGGCATAATCCTTATGCCAATTATATTACCAGCCAACGGAAGCGTGCGGCGTCAGCTTTTTTTATGCTCCAGGGACAATGCCTCAGGCGAATCAGGCAAACGCTCTACAACGCGCAGCTTCTCCGGTGCCTGCCGATCACGCCAGGCGCGAAAAGCCGCCATTTCATCGCCCACCGCCTTGAGCACCCAGGCCAGTACCGCGATGTCATCGAGCAAGCCCACCCCCAGCAACCAGTCTGGGATGGCATCCAAAGGGCTGACAAAGTACAACAGGCCCGCCACTACCGTGACCATGGCCTTGGGGCTGATTGCCCGATACTCGCCGCGCCACCAGGCCAGGCACAACGCCTGCAACAGGCGTACATCATCTTTCAGCTTGCCCAGCTGCGGCCCTTTGCGGGCCACGGCAAAAATCAGCGCAGGGAGCCGCCCACGGCTGAGCAAACGCTCGGCCAAAGGCAGAAAACGAGTGAAATTCCACGGAGCTTTCATGGAGCCTCCAAGCAATACCTCAGGGAAGGTTATCCACAATTATTGTGGATAACCTTGTGAACAGACCCGCTTTTGAGGCTCAGGGTGCCCGTAGCACAAGGGCCTTACTCAAATCGGGCGTTTTTTACACACCTGTTTAAATACGCAATCGTTCGGCTGCAGCGTCAACAGGTTGGGCGATTCAGACCTCGCCCTGCATGGGCCTGATGGTACAGGGAAATGTCGCCCTGCCCCAGAAACGACAACGCCCCGTGAGTACGGGGCGTTGTCAGTACAGGCGTAAACTTACTTGGCGTCAGCTTCGGCTTCTGGCTTCGGCTGATCCTTGATGCCCAGCAGTTCCAGCTCGAATACCAGCACGGAGTTGGCCGGGATCATCGGGCTTGGGCTCTGTGCGCCGTATGCCAGATCGGACGGGATGTACAGCTTGTACTTCTCGCCAACGTGCATCAGTTGCAGGCCTTCGACCCAACCCGGGATCACGCCGCTGACCGGCAGGTCAATCGGGCTACCACGCTCAACCGAGCTGTCGAAGACCTTGCCGTCGATCAGCTTGCCTTCGTAATGAACAGTGACCACGTCGGTCGGCTTGGGCTGAGCGCCATCGGCCTTCTTCACGACTTCGTACTGCAGGCCGGAAGCGGTGGTGACAACACCCGCCTTCTTGCCGTTTTCTTCGAGGAACTTCTTGCCGGCAGCGGCCGACTCTTCGCTCATCTTGACCAGACGTTCTTCGGCACGCTTCTGCAGTGCGGCGAAGGCTTCGACCAGTTCCTCGTCCTTGATTTTCTGCTCTTTCTTGCCGACAGCATCTTCGATGCCTTGAGCGACCGCCTTGGAGTCGAGGTCGTCCATGCCTTCCTGAGCCAGGCTCTTGCCCATGTTCAGGCCGATACCGTAGGAGGCTTTCTGTGCCGGAGTTTTCAGCTCGACGCTGGTCTGCGAATCGCAACCCGCCAGTACCAGGCCAACCAGGGCAACCGCAGCCGCCAACCGATGCTGTTTCATGCTATTTCCTTGTTCATGCGCCAATAGGGCAATCGAGTAAAGCCGCGAGCTTATCAGGCCGCCACGACCAATGGCTACCGGCATGAGAGCGAGAAAACGGGGATAAGTTCAGACAGATAAAACCTTCTTCATCCAGATGACAGCCAATGGCCGCTATCGCTCAGCGCGATACGCTCCGGCAACCTCACGCAGCACCTCGCACAACCACTGTGCAGGCAGTGACGGGGGCAAGGCGGCATTGCTGCAAATACCGACCGAACCGCCCGGCTCACGCACGCCCAGGTCCAGTTCGCACAGCTCACCCGCATCAAGATCGACCCGTACGGCATCGCGTGGCGCGACCCAAACCGCATCGCTGCCCAAGACATACCGGCGGCTCAAGGCTGGGGAAAGGGTTTCCAGGCGCTGCAACGACGGCTCGATCGCGCACTGCACGAACAAACTGTCGGCATGTTTGCGGATGGTGGTCCCGGCCAGCGGTAACACCAAGGGGTAGTCGCCGACACGGTTGCGCTCCAACGGCTGACGCTGCAACAACGGATGGCCCGGACGCACCACCAGGGCCATCGACTCGCTGTACAGGTGCTCGAAGATCAGGCCCTGGATTTGCGGGCTGTCGGTCATTCGGCCAATGACCAGATCCAGTTCACCGACATGCAACTGCGCCAACAGATAGGCACTGGGGCCGGTGGCGACACTGACCACCAACGCCTGATGACGCTGATGCAAACGGCAGAGCGCCTCGGGCATCAACAGGCTTTCGACCGTGGACAGCACCCCGACCCGTACCTGCGGCGGTGCGTGCTCCTCACCGCGCACGCTGCTCACGCCCTCACGCAGGGCCTGCACGCTAGGGCCTGCATAACGCATGAAGCGAAATCCGGCCGGGGTCAGCTCAACGCCCTGCTTGCCTCGCTCGAACAAGCGCGCCTGCAGCAAGTCCTCCAGTTCCTTGAGGGTTTTGGAGGTTGCAGGCTGGCTGATTGCCAGGACATCGGCAGCCTTGGCGAAACTGCCCTGCCGGGCGATTTCGAGAAAGCACAGCAGATGGCGGTATTTGATACGGGTGTCGAGGTTCATGCCAGGCAGTGTAACGGCCTGCCGCACAGGCGGCGACTGCTTTGAACAGCCACCACCGCCCGCTCAAAAGCCGCGGTGGCCGACGTGTGCTAAGGGGCAGCCACCTCGACGCAGTCGCCATTGAAGCGCACAGCCCATACCCGCAGTACCTGCTGCGGGTCTTCCAGACAGCGCCCGTCCAGCAAACTGAAGTGCTGTTTGTACAACGGCGCCGCCACGACCGGCTGCCCGTTGAGGCTGCCAATGATTCCACGCCCGATCACATTGGCGCCGGACTGCGGGTCATGGTTGTCCACGGCATACAGTGCCTGCGCAGCCTCCGGCAAGTAGAACAGGGCCACCTGGGCGTCACCCAAGCGGGCCACCACCCCTGAATTGGGTACCAGGTCATGGCGGCTGCACACTGCCTGCCAGTCTTGCAGGTCAACACGTACCGCTTGATTCGACGGGTTCATCACAGCACCTCTTCAGTGGTCGGGATCAGGTGAAGCTCGGCCTTGCCCACCGGCCGGCGCTGGCCGCGCTCCTTGACGAAATGAATCGCCGGATCTGCACGGTGGTCATTGACGAAAGTACGGAAGCGCTTGAGCTTCTCGGGGTCTTTCAGGGCATTGGCCCATTCACACTCGTAGCGATCGACTACCTGCTGCATCTGCGCTTCCAGCTCGGCGCCCAAGCCCAGGCTGTCGTCGAGAATCACCGCCTTGAGGTAATCCAGCCCGCCCTCAAGGCGCTCGCGCCAGACCGACGTGCGCTGCAGTTTGTCAGCGGTACGGATGTAGAACATCAATACGCGGTCGATGGCGCGAATCAGGCCGGCATCGTCCAGGTCCGTGGCGAACAGCTCGGCGTGCCGTGGACGCATGCCACCGTTACCGCAGACATAAAGGTTCCAGCCCTTCTCGGTGGCAATCACGCCGATGTCCTTGCTTTGCGCCTCGGCGCATTCGCGGGTACAGCCAGATACGGCGAACTTGAGCTTGTGTGGCGAACGCAGGCCCTTGTAGCGGTCCTCCAGGGTAAGCGCCATGGCCACGCTGTCCTGCACGCCATAGCGGCACCATGTGCTGCCGACGCAGGACTTCACCGTGCGGGTTGATTTGCCATAGGCATGCCCGGTCTCAAAGCCAGCGGCGATCAACTCGGCCCAGATCTCCGGCAATTCATGCAATTGCGCGCCGAACAGGTCGATGCGTTGGCCGCCGGTGATCTTGGTGTAGAGGTCGTACTTCTTGGCCACCTGACCAATCACGATCAACTTGTCCGGTGTGATTTCCCCACCCGGAATACGCGGCACCACCGAGTACGTGCCGTTTTTCTGCATGTTGGCCATGAAGGTGTCGTTGGTGTCCTGCAACGGCACCAGCGCGGCATCCATGATCGGCTGGTTCCAGCAGGACGCGAGGATCGAGCCTACCGTCGGCTTGCAGATATCGCAGCCCAGGTGGCCACGACCATGACGGGCGTGCAGGTCTTCGAACGTCGTAATGCCCTCGACCCGCACCAGCGCATAGAGCTCCTGACGGGTGAAGGCAAAGTGCTCGCAAAGGCTCTTGTCCACCGCCACACCGCGGGCGCTCAGCTCATGCTCGAAGACCTGCTTGAGCAAGGCGGCGCAGCCACCGCAACCGGTGCAGGCCTTGGTCTGGCCCTTGAGTTGTGCCAGGTCGCTACACCCCCCGTCGATGGCAGCACAGATCGCGCCCTTGCTGACGTTATGGCACGAGCAGATGGTGGCGGCGTCTGGCAAGGCATCTGCACCCAGTGCTGGCGTGGCGCTGCCCATTGGCAGGATCAAGCCGGCGGGGTCCGCTGGCAGGGCAATAGCATTCTGAACGTACTGCAACAGGGTGTCGTAGTAACGGTTATCGCCGACCAGCACCGCCCCCAGAACGCGCTTGCCCTCGGCGTCGATCACCAAGCGCCGGTAGGCGCTGCCAGCCTCGTCGATAAAGCGGTAGCTGCGCGCACCGGGGGTCGCCGCGTGTGCATCGCCAATGGAACCGACATCCACCCCCAACAGCTTGAGCTTGGTCGACATGTCGGCACCGGCAAAGGCCTGGAATCGCTCACCCGCCAAGGCTGACGCCAAGTTGCGAGCCATGCTGTAACCCGGGGCCACCAGGCCGAAGACGCTGCCGTTCCAGGAAGCACACTCGCCGATGGCAAAAATCCGTGGGTCGCTGGTGCGGCATTCGCCATTGATCACGACCCCGCCCCGTGGCGCGATTTCCAGACCGCAGCCACGGCCCAGGCTGTCCTGCGGGCGAATGCCAGCCGAAAACACGATCAGGTCGGTTTCCAGGAACTGGTCGCCATCGAAATTCATCCGGTAACGGAAGTCGCTGCCTTCAACAATGCTCTGGGTGGCGCGAGACAGATGTACACCGACACCCAACGCCTCAATCTGGGCGCGCAGGGCCGCACCGCCTTCAGCATCCAGTTGCACCGGCATCAGGCGCGGTGCGAATTCCACCACATGGGCTTCAAGCCCCAGGGATTTGAGGGCGTTGGCTGCCTCAAGGCCCAACAGGCCACCACCGATGACCACGCCACGCTGCGCGCCATAGGCCGCCACGCGAATCGCATCCAGGTCGTCCAGGGTTCGATAGACCAGTCGCGCCGCACCGTCCGGCCCGGGAATCGGCGGCACGAAGGGATAGGAACCGGTGGCCAGGATCAACCGATCAAACGGGTAGCGGCCCTGCGCCGTCACCACTTCACCGGCCTCGCGGTCGATCTCGACGACCGCCTCCCCCAAGTGCAGCCGCACGCCATGCTCGGCATACAATTGCGCATCACCCAACGCCAGGGTTTCAGCATCGCTGCCACTGAAGTACTCCGACAGGTGCACGCGGTCGTAGGCACGCTGACGCTCCTCGCCGAACACCCGCAGGTCGAAGCGGGCCAAGGCGCCGCGCTCGATCAGTTGTTCGACGCAATGATGGCCCACCATGCCGTTGCCGACGATGATCAGACGTTCCCGTTGCTCGATGGTCGCTTGAGCGTTCATAGCGTTTCCTCACACTGGCCGATCACGGCGGCCGGAAAAACACCCACAAAAAAAGGCGCCTGGAGCCGAAGCTCCAGGCGCCTTTGCCTGGTCGTTCTTAGTCGTGGTCCGTGGGGCGGATCGCCGTTGATCACCCCTGGACGTTGTAATGTGTCTTCAGCAGATACCGTGCCAACTGCGCCAACCCCGCCTATTCAAGGGCATCGCCGCAAACTCTAGGCCTCCCGCGGCGCCATCCTGGTGCAGTGCTACCCGTTCTGGGGCATTTCAGTACACATCTCGCCGGTAGCGTTTGGCCCGGCCTAACGCCGCAACATATTCGCCGGCCTGCTCGGTGCTCATCCCACCGTGCTCGGCCACCACCTGCTGCAGCGCGGCCTCCACATCCCGCGCCATGCGTCCGGCATCGCCACAGACATAGAAGTACGCGCCCGCCTCCAGCCAGCGCCACAGTTCGGCGCCCTGCTCCAGCATGCGCTGCTGCACATAGACCTTCTCTGCCTGGTCACGGGAGAACGCCGTGTCGAGCCGTGTCAGGTGGCCATCGCGTTGCCAGGCCAGCAACTCGTCGCGGTAGTAAAAATCACTGTCAGCGCGCTGCTCGCCGAACAGCAGCCAGTTGCGCCCACGGGCGCCGCGCGCCTGACGCTCCTGGAGAAACGCCCGGAACGGTGCGATCCCGGTCCCCGGCCCGACCATGATCAGCGGCGCCGTATCATCGCTCGGTACGCGGAAATGAGCCGAGGGCTGCACAAAGATCCCAACCTGCCCGGCTTCGGCACGATCAGCGAGGAAGGTCGAACACACACCTTTACGCTGGCGGTAGCGCACCGTCGAAACCGTCAGGTGAACCTGCTGCGGGTGCAACAACGGGCTTGAACTGATGGAGTACAAACGCGGCTGCAGGGGTTTGAGCAGGCTCAGCCAGGTGTCGAGCGGCATGCTTACGGGAAACTGCTGCAGCAGATCGACCAGTTGCCGCCCCCATAGCCAGTCCTGCAACGCGGCGTTGTGCGCCGGCTCCAGCAGGCGTTGCAACTCAGGCTCAGCACTGCAGCGGGCGACCTGTTCGAGCAGCGCAGGCGTGACACGGGCAATCTCCAGTCGATCGCGCAGTGCGCTACGCAACGGCATGGGTGGCTGGCCCTTGAGGCTGACACTCGCCTCCCCGTCAAGTTTCATGGCACTCAGCAGCTCTTCGACCAGTGCCGGGCAGTTGCGCGGCCAGACGCCCAAGGCGTCGCCCGCCTGATACGTCAGGCCGCTGCTCGCAAGATCGAACACCACGTGCCGGGTTTCCTTGGCGGCACCGGGCGCATTGAGCAGGCGGTTTTCCACCACCCTTACCGGCAACGGCTGCTGCTTGCTGAAGGTTGGCGCTGTCGCCGCCGGGGACGTGACCGCTGGTGCCGACTCAATTGAAGCCTGCCCAAGAGCCGTCACCAGCGTGCCCAGCCACTGTTCGGCCGGCTCGTCGAAGTCCGGCTCGCACTCGACCCGCTCCAGCAGGCGCACAGCGCCAAGCTCCGCCAGACGCTGGTCCAGCTTACGGCCGAAACCACAGAACTCGGCGTAGCTGGAGTCTCCCAGGGCCAGTACTGCGTAACGCAGCCCGGTGCAGTGGCTGGCGGACGCAGCCTGCAGGGCCTGCCAAAAGGCCTTGGCGCAATCCGGTGCCTCACCATCGCCAAACGTGCTCGCCACCAGCAGCAGGCTGGCGGCGTTGCTCACCTGCTCAAGGCTGACCTGCTCCATGCTGCTCACCTGAACAGCCAGGCCGGCCTCCCGCAAACGCTGCGCACAGTGTTGCGCCAGAGCCTGGCCGTTGCCGGTCTGCGAAGCCCAGAGCAGCCAATGGCCAGTGGCTTCGGCAGGCTCCGGGGCCTGGATTGCAGGAGCCTGTACCGAGGTACTGCGCGAAAACAACCCCGCCAGCAACCCTTCCACCAATAGACGCCGAGCCGGCGCCAATGGCGCACTGACCGGCAAGCTCGGCACGCCCTGCAGATGGCTGTTACGCAAGCCCAGCACATAACCCTGCATGTACAGTTGTTCATCCTCGGCCAAAGCCAGTTCAACGCGGTTGTTCAGGCCGAGCAGTTGGCTGAGGGTTTCGATCGGCATGGTCGCAGACTCCTGAAGCGTGTGGGCCGGCAGTTCAACAGCGGCAATACGTTCACCGGCAACCCGGCTGAGGGCCACGGCGCAGTACTTGAACGCCGGTTGCAGGGAAACCGGGTCGATGGCATCGCTGGTCAGCGCATTGATCGCCAAACGCTCGCCATAGACATCATTCCAGTGAAAGGGGGCGAAGCAGTTGCCAGGCAGTACCCGCTCACTCAGGCGCGCCGGCAATAACGCCTCACCACGCCGGGAGCGAACCTGAACCTGATCGTGCTCAGCGATACCCAATTGCCGGGCATCTTTGGGGTGAATTTCCAGGTACGGGCCAGGCTCCAGCGCATTCAACGCGCTGACCTTGCCGGTCTTGGTCAGGGTATGCCAATGGTGCTGTACCCGCCCGGTATTGAGCACCAGCGGGTAAGCTTCGTCCGGTAGCTCCGCTGGAGGCAGGTAGGGCCGGGCAAAAAAGCGTGCTTTGCCACTGACCGTAGCAAAGGCGAGTGACGGCCGCTGGCCTTGGGCGTCCTCGTGCAGCCGCTGACTGATACCGTCGTTCAGGTAGCGTTGCGGGTGCCGTGTATCAGCCTGATCGGGTGCACAGGGCCATTGCCGTGGCGCCTGGCGCAACAAGGGGTAACTGATACCGCGCAGGTCGTAACCTGTGTCGGGGTTCCAGGCCTGGCGCAGTTCATCGAAAATCTGTTCGGCACAGGTGTAGCTGAACGCAGCCTCATAGCCCATCGCACAGGCCACTCGGGCGATGAGTTGCCAGTCCGCCAGGCTCGCGCCCGGTGGCTCGACGGCCTGCGCCGTGAGGGTCAGGTTGCGCTCGGAGTTGACCATTACCCCATCGGCTTCAGCCCAGAGCGCTGCCGGCAGGAGGATATCGGCATAGCGATTGGTTTCGGTATCGAGAAAGGCGTCCTGGGTGATGACCAGCTCGGCCGTTTGCAGGCCCTCGATCACCTGCTGACGGTTGGCGACACTGGCCACTGGGTTACTGCAGATGATCCAGCAGGCCTTGATCCGCCCTGCAGCCATGCCCTCGAACATGGCGACGGTGCCGTCTCCGGCCTCGGCCCTCAGGCTGCCACGCGGCACCTGCCAGAGGTCCTCAACGAAATGACGGTCAGCCTTTACCAGCGCCGAACGCTGGCCGGGCAACCCCGGCCCCATGTAGCCCATCTCACGTCCGCCCATGGCATTGGGCTGGCCCGTCAGCGAAAACGGCCCGCTGCCGAGGCGGCAGATCGCCCCGGTGGCCAGGTGCAGGTTGCACAGCGCATTGGTCTGCCAGGTGCCGTGAATACTCTGGTTCAGGCCCATGGTCCAGCAGCTGAGCCACGCGGGTGCTTGGCCGATCCACTCGGCGGCCTTGCGGATATCGGCTTCGGCCAGGCCAGTAATCTGCGCCACCTGCGCCGGCGCATAGTCCTGCAGGAAGTCCGGCATGGCCTCCCAGCCCTCGGTAAAGCGCTCAACGAACGCCGTATCCACCGCGCCGTTGATCAACAACAGGTGCAACAGACCATTGAGCAGTGCCAGGTCGGTGCCGGGTTTGATCTGCAAGAACAGGTCGGCCTTTTCCGCTGTCGCAGTGCGCCTGGGGTCGACCACAATCAGCCGGGCACCGGCCTTGCGCCGGTCAAGCAGGCGCAGAAACAGGATCGGATGACAGTCCGCCATGTTGGCGCCAATGACAAAGAACAGCTCGCTGTGGTCGAAGTCCTCATAGCTGCCAGGCGGGCCATCCGCGCCCAGCGAGAGTTTGTAGCCACTGCTGGCGCTGGCCATGCACAGCCGGGAGTTGGACTCGATATGCCGGCTGCGCACGAAGCCTTTGGCCAGCTTGTTGATCAAGTACTGGGCCTCCAGCGACAGCTGCCCGGAAACGTAAAACGCCAGGGCATCCGGGCCATGCTCGACGAGGAGGGTCTTCAGGCGCCGGGCCGCCTCGTCGATCGCCTGATCAATTGCGGTCTGCACCGGGTCGCGCTGACGCGAGTGACGGACAAAGGCCTGCTCCATGCGCCCCGACTCGCGCAGCGGCTGATGGCAGGTCTGCCCTTTGGTGCAGAGTCGCCCGAAATTGCTTGGGTGCTGTTTGTCACCACTGACCTTGATTACCCGGTTTTCGGCCACGGTCATGACAATGCCGCAGCCGACGCCGCAATAGGGGCAGACGCTGCGCACGGTTGTCTGGGTCATTACCCGGTCTCCTGCTTAGGCAAAACAAAAAGGCGCCCTGCCGCTCCTGCTTGCGTTGCAAGCGGGAGCGACACGGCGCCTTTGTCGTGAATAGAGCAATCTGCGTTGATTGCCTGATGAACAAGCCAAAGCAAGGGCCGCGCCAAACCGCAATACCCCGTCATCTGCGGCGTCAAACCAACGCCACAGGGGTAGCAACGCACCATTGCGGAACAACCCGCACCAGTGCGAGGCAGGCGCTGAAGACTGCAGTTTGCCGCTAACCAGCCAGGTCTCTACAATTCGCGCCAATTAGTGCCGGCGCTCTCCACTCCCCCGCCGGCTCAGGAGCATTTTTCATGGAAGAAATAGAACAGCGCTGGCTGTACGCCCTTTCTGCCCCCATGGCAGCCCTCAACGGTTCCAGTTACACCGCCCCGGACTACATCGAGATGGACCTGCAGGACGGCTGGGGCATCAGCAATCGCGAGCAGTTGCTCGAGATGCTCTACATGGCCGACCGTGGCCATGCCAGCGGGATGCTCGAGGCTTACTGGAACTGGCAGCGCTGCCTGCCCAGTGAATGGTCGGCCCTGCTCGACGGCCTGGCGCCACGGCAACGCGCGCTGCATGAGTTTGCCAGTCGGACCTTCAGCGAATGCGGCCACGGCGGCATTCGTGCCTGGGACCTGGGGCGCATGGGTTTCCTGCTGCGCAACGGCCTGCGCAGCGGCTGGATCAACCTTGATGAAAGCCTCTGGCTACACAGCCGACTGGCCTTGAGGGCACGTCATTACTACAACAGCTGGAGCACCTACCTGGGCGGCTACATGACCGGCCGCATGTACTGGTGCTGCCTGGACAGTGCAGACGACGAGCTCGGCCACGCCCTGGACCGCGAAGGCTATGCCTACTGGAGCCGCTGCAGCGCTCGCGCCCTCGCTCAGGACGCCGCCGAACTGTTTGCCGAACTGCCTTGGGACCTGCCCCTGAACCTGCCACAAAAACCTGACTCGCTTGCGGAGTTCAACTGGTCATGAGCTGCTGGATATCCCTGGGCATCGAGCCTACCCGCGATCAGGACGCCATCCGCAGCGCCTACCGTACGCGCCTGCCAGAGCATCATCCGGAAACCGACCCACAAGGTTTTCAGGCCTTGCGTGAAGCCTACGAGGCCGCACTGAAGGAAGCCCGTAGCGTCGAAACCGCAGACGCCGACGATGAGCAAAGCCCGGCCCGCGAGCTGCTGGACGCATTCGACGAACTGTTCAGCGACGGCGCACGACGTTTCGACCCGGCCGCCTGGCGGAGCTATATCGAACGCCTCGACAGCGTCTCACTTGAGGTTGTCGAAGCGCTGCGCTGGAGCCTGCTGGAGCGGCTGATCGACAGCGGGCCGATCTCCAACAATTGCGCACGCCTGTTGGCCAAGCGGCTGGACTGGCAGGGCAACCTGCTGCGTATCGATAACGTCGAGCAGGTCGAAGCGTTTATCGAACGCATCGCACAGCCAGACCTCTTCGATACCGCAACGATCTCGTCCTGGCCACCACCGGCACAGATCGAAACCCTCTGGTACCTGAACACCCTGGAACACCTCTATCAGGAACGGCCGCTGGACGAGCTCCGCGACTTCGTCAACCAGCCTACCTGCCTGCCGCTGCCGAACGACGACGCCTGGCTGCAGCGTCTGCTGGTACAACTCACCCAGGCCGATGTTGCGAGCAAGACCTTCTACGCACTGTGTGCTGAAAAACATCGGCACGCACCGGATGATGTCGACTGGCTGTACCTGCTGGCCCGTCAGTGCAGTGCCCTTGGCCTGGAAGAGCAAGCCCTGAGCAGCTGGTTGCGCCTGTGGCGCGAGCACCAACATCCGCAGGCCGCACAGTGGCTGCTCGAACTGTGCGGCAAACATCAGCCACAGCGCCTGCCGCTGTTGATTCAAGCGTTCGACCGCCGCGAGCATTTCCGCGACTGGCCGAGCAACCTGAGTGAGCCAGCCCAGGCCTGGGGCAGCCCGGCGCAGCGCCCGGAGACGTTGACCCGCTGGCTCAATGCGGGTCGCCAGAACCTCGGAGGCCTTGCCGGAGCTTATGTGAACTGGCGCCTGGACGGCGATGAACTGCCATTGCTGGCGTTACTGCTCGATGAGCCTGGCGATGCGGTGTTAACGAACCTGTATCGCCAGGTCTGGGCATTGCACCGTGGCGACACCGCCCTGCTGGAACGCCTGCTGGCCGAGCCCGACAGTAACGATGTGCTCGATTCACTGGTGCTGGAAGGCCTCAAGTACCAGGCCGAACAACACCTGTACTGGCTGCAGCACGCTCCCATTCCACAAGCGTTGACAGCCTTTATCAACGCCCCGGATGACAGCGTGCAACTGAACCCGCTATTGGGTCAGGGCCTGGCACTGGACGTCACCCAACATTGGCTGCGCCGGCTCAAAGCCTTTACTGCAGCGCAATGGACGCGCCTGGACAGCGCCTTTGAACAGGAGCTCATTGCCTCGCTACCGTTTGGGGTAAAGATGCTCGCAGCCCTCAATCGCGAGGGCGTCGTGTTGCCGCCCCAACCTGACGGTGAACAGCTGTGGGAATGGCACCGGCAAGCGCTGTTCTTCATTGCCCTGATGTCCGACCCGCTGCGCTGGCTGACGCTGATTTCCCCTGCACTGCTTCACAGCATGCGTGCCGACACCGGGCATCCACTGTCGCGCGTACTGCCGCTGTTGCAGCGCGTGCATCAACAGGAAGGCCACTTCAATGGCTTGCTGGGCTGGCTGTCAGAAGAGGAGCCTGTGCAGAACGACGTCGCACTGAACCTGCTCACCGTGCCTCAGGCGTTGGGCAGTGCCAGGCTGCTGAGCAACACACGCCTGTACGACTGCGTCGTGAGCGATTACGACACCTTCAGCGATGATCTGCTGGGCTTGATGTTGCTCTGTGGCGTGCTCTATCAGGACCCGACCCTGGATGCCGAGCAGCACCGTGTACTGCTGAACAATATCGCCGGGATCGCCTGCTCCGATGCCTGGTTCGAGTCATTCCGGGATGGCTTGATCAAGGGCGAACCGGTACGCCCACCCCGGGAGATCCTCGAAGAGCAGCAAGGCATCGACAGCAGCGCCTTCTATCTCGGCGTCGATACCCTGCGCAGGCTGGTGCTGGTGGAGAACCGTACCGGCGTGCCGCGCACCAAGGTTCTGCGCCAACTGCAGCAGGCCAAGGATGATCCGCGCCATGGACCAGGCCTGCGCCTGGCCTTGGCGGCGCTGTTGTCCTGGAGCGAGCGCCTGATGCTGGCCAGATCGGGCAGCCAACCGGTATCAGAATGGAACATGCTGAGCCTGAACAGCCGCCTGGGGCGTGTTGCCTGCGCCCAACAGAGCCTGATGTGCCAGGGATTGGCTGTTTTTCTGAGCCTCGCCAGCGGCAACGCGCAGGTGGCGCTAGGGATCGTGGCCGTTACCGTGCTGGTGCAACTGAGCATCATCCTGCGGCGGCTGCATGACATCGGGTTTGGCGTAGCCATGCTGCTGATTGGCATGGCCCTGACCATCGTGCTGCCGTTCCTGCCGTTGGTGCTGCTGGTTTTGCCCGGCGACAGCCTGCCGAACCGTTACGGTGTACCACCCGGTGGCGAAAAGCATGCACTGGAAGGCGGCCTGCAAGCCGCCCTGCGCCGCCTGAACGCTTAGCGGCTCAGAGGCCCTGCTCGTCCAGCGCTGTATTCAGGCGCTGGCGAGTGCTGTTGATGTCCTGCGCATGCTGGTTACCCAGCACTGCAGTAAAGGCTTCAAGCCACTGACCGACCTGATCACGCTGCTCACCCAGGCATTGCATCCAGGCACGCTCCAGACGCGCCAGCAGTGCACGGTTTGGCAGCGCATCGCGCGGGTGAATCTTCAACGCCGCCAGGCGACCATGGCTGGCCGCCCGGGCCGCGTCGTCGAGCCCTGCGGGGCTGCGGTCGATCACATGACTGTGGCGCTCGCCGTCCTCCAGGGCAACATCCACTTCCAACAGGCCATTGATGTCGTAACTGAAACGCACATCCATGGACTGAATCCGGCCGGCCTGCGGCAACTCGATATCGAATGCATCGATGAAGATGTTGTCGCTCACCCAGGGTCGCTCCCCCTGATAGACCTCGATGCGCACGGTTTTCTGTTCGGGATGAGTACTCTGAAAGCGCTCGACCCGCGAGGTTGGAATGACTGTATTACGCTCGATGATCGGCACAAATGCTTGGCGCCGGCTTTCACCGCGCATGGCTGCAACACCCAGTGTATAGGGGCACACATCGGTCAGGATCAGCTCTTCGATGGCCTGGTCACGTGCCCTGCACGCGGCCTGGCTGGCCGCCCCCAAGGCAACGATGGTGTCGGGGTCCAGGTGCCGGTAGGGCAAACGCCCAAACAAGGTGGCAACCATCTGCTGGACCACCGGCATACGCGTGGCGCCTCCCACCAGCACCAGGCTATCGAGGTCGCGCGGGTTCAGCCGGGCATCACGCAACGCCTGCTCCACCGGGGCGCGCAGGCGCGTCAGCAAGGGTTCCCAGATCTTTTGCGCACGCGCTTCATCCAACGACCACTCGCGCAGCTCACCGGCACAACGCCACTGCACGTGCTGCGGACCTTCGCTGAGCTTGCGCTTGATCTGCTCCAGAGCGTCGTACAGCGAAGCCAGGGCTTGCGGCTCAACGCTGTCGGTCGCCAGTTGCAGGTCCTTGAGACAAGCCTGCAGCAGTGCATGGGTAAAATCCTCGCCCCCCAGGTAGTTGTCGCCAGTAGAGGCATGCACCTCGATCAGCGGCAAGGCGTACTCCAGTACGGTCACATCGAAGGTGCCGCCACCCAGGTCGAAAATCAGCGTGCGCTCGAATTTCTGCTCATGCAGACCGTAGGCCATGGCGGCAGCGGTAGGCTCGTTGATCAGGCGCTGTACCTTGAGCCCGGCCAGCTCGGCAGCAAAACAGGTGCGTTTACGCTGTTCATCGCTGAAGTAAGCCGGCACCGAAATCACCGCCTCGCTTACCGGGCAACCCAGCCAGGCTTGCGCGTCCTGTTTGAGCGCACCGAGCACCAGTGCAGACAACTCTTCAGGGCTGAAGGTCTGGCCGGCAAGCTCCAGACGTTTTTCGCTGCCCATAAAGCGCTTGAACGCTGCTGCGCTGCGTTCCGGGTGCGTGGTCAGCCGTGAGCGAGCCGCCTGGCCGACCAGAATACTGCCATCCTCATCGATGCTGACTGCGGACGGGGTAAGCCATTCGCCAAGGGCGTTGGGGATCAACTGCGCTCGCCCGTCCTGCCAGACGGCAATCAGGCTGTTGGTGGTACCCAGGTCGATACCCAGCAAGGGCGTACGGGGGGTGCTTGCATCCTGCATCATGGGACTCTTCCTGAGTAGCGGGAATGAGAATCGAGTAGGAGGCGAGTTCACACCCGCCGTCCTCTCACACCACCGTGCGTACGGTTCCGTACACGGCGGTTCA
>NZ_PJQQ01000037.1:0-43314 GCF_002858665.1 Pseudomonas sp. FFUP_PS_473 | reverse complement strand
ACCTGAACCGCCGTGTACGGAACCGTACGCACGGTGGTGTGAGAGGACGGCGGGTGTGAACTCGCCTCCTACTCGATCCTGCCCTTAATGCCGCTATGGGTAAGTACGGGATTGTCACCCGACTGCGTACTGCCGCGTTCATCGCCCAGATCGGCCATGAGTCCGGCCAGCTTCGCTACGTTCGGGAGTTGGGCGGTGACGCTTATTTGGCCAAGTACGATACGGGCACCTTGGCTCAGCGACTGGGTAACACGCCAGAGCCAGATGGTGACGGTCAGAAGTACCGGGGCAGGGGGCTGATTCAGATCACAGGTCGGGACAACTATGAAGCCTGCAGCGAGGCACTGTTCTGCGACAGTCGTTTGCTCAACGCGCCTGAGCTGCTCGAGCACCCGGTCTATGCGTGTCTGTCTGCAGGGTGGTTTTGGCATCGAGCAGGGCTCAATACGCTGGCTGACAAAGGGGCTTTTGTGCTGATCACCAAACGTATCAATGGCGGTATCAATGGTCTGGCTGATCGTGAAGTGCTGTATGAGCGTGCTCTGAAGGTGTTGCCATGAAAGGCATGAATTTTCGTCTGGCCTTCTTGGCTCTGCTGCTAGGGCTCGCCCTGGGTGGTCGGGTGGTGTGGCTGTGGCAGGCCGCCAGCTACGGCCAGCAACTGGCCGTGCAGGCCGAAACATTCCAGAGAGGGCGTGAGCAGGCTGCTGCGGCCGTGATTGATTGGCAGGAAGAAGAGCAGGGGCGGCGCCGCGAACTGGAAGACCGCCTGCAGGCCAGTGATGAGGCCCACTACAAGGAATTGACCGATGAACAGAATGACCAGGCTCGCCTGCGTGACCGGCTGGCTACTGCTGATTTGCGGCTGTCAGTCCTACTCGCCGGCCCCGCCGCCGTCCCGAGTGGTAGCAGTGGGGTGCGAGAAGCCTCCGGCCCCAGCAGCGTGGTTCATGGAGGCACGCGAGCCCAACTTGACCCAGCGCATGCTCAACGAATTGTCGGCATCACCAGTGACGGCGACGAAGGATTGATCGCTCTTAAGGCCTGTCAGGCCTATGTGCGCGGCATCGCGCAATGAAATGAAAGGAGCGGGCCGAGTGGATGCGTCAACATCCACTCGGGCCGCCAAACCCGCAGACCCTTCCTGCAAGTCCAGCCGAGGCTCCTGCTCTGTGCACAAAGCGCGGGGAGCCTAACACCTGTTTATTCATACAGTAAAGACTTGCTCTCAAATGACGACTCCTATCATTCCCTGGATGGGCGGCAAGCGCCGCCTGGCCGACCGCCTCATTCCCCTCTTTCCCCCTCATGAATGCTATGTCGAGGTCTTTGCCGGTGGTGCTGCGCTGTTCTTTATGCGCCCGCAGCCCGCACCGGTCGAGGTGCTCAATGATCTTAACGGTGACTTGGTGACGCTCTATCGGGTGGTGCAGAACCACTTGGAGGAATTCGTCCGCCAGTTCAAATGGGCACTGAGCTCACGCCAAATTTTCGAGTGGCAGAAGATGACCCGGCCCGAGACGCTGACGGACATCCAGCGTACCGCCCGGTTCTTCTACCTGCAGCAGCACGCCTTTGGTGGCAAGGTGTCCGGGCAGACCTTCGGTACCGCGACAACCGGCCCGGCCATCAACCTGCTGCGCATTGAAGAAAACCTCTCTGCAGCTTGGCAGCGGCTCGCTGGCACTTACGTCGAAAACCTCCCGTGGCTGGAATGCGCGGAGCGCTACGACCGGGCGCACACGTTCCACTACATGGACCCACCGTATTGGCAGACCGCTGGGTATGGCCTCGACTTCCCCTTTGAAAACTACGAGCGCATGGCGGCGTTCATGCGCAGCTGCAAGGGCAAAGTGATGGTCAGCATCAACGATCACCCAGATATCCGACGGGTGTTCGATGGCTTCCATTTTGAAACTTTGGACATTCGCTACAGCAACACGAACCAGCGGCAAGGAAAGGCCGATGTTACTGGTGAGCTGGTAATCATGAACTGGGTGCCTGCGGCTTTGGGTGGCCTATTTTGATGCGGTGCTGTTGCGTTTTGTGGGGCAAAAATGGGGCAATCTGTACGCCAACCTATGCCATTTAATGCTGATTAGACGTTCTCAAGCCTTATAAAGAAAAGCCCGGAAGCCCTTAGTTAGTGGGGCTTCCGGGCTTTTTCCGTCAATACCTGAGCACAATCGGGGTGTGTGCGGAAAGATCAGACATTCAAGGCCTTACAGCGAGCAGTCTTTTGGACAATTGCGAATCGTCTAATACTACAGGGATTTTTTCTGCATTGCTGGCGCTTGGGTAATGTCAATTGCATGCTGGGTCAGTGAGTTGGATGCTCTTTATGCTCATGCATTTTAAGTTCGCTCGGCTGCATTCATTGCTTAGCGCAGCCGGCTGTGAATGCCCTTTAAACTGCTGCGTGCTGCGACACTCGATGCCGCAAGGGCGGAGCAGTAGTCGCGTGACCTGCCGCGAGCGTTTCTGCCACACGATGCTTGGTGTAGGGTAGGGCGCAAGACTTTCAAGGAGTTTGCCATGGACCCAATTACCGTTCTTGCCGCCCGGCTGGGTGAGCATCTGCGTCGCTTCAAGGCTCATGTGACCACCGCCGAGTCCTGCACGGGGGGCGGCATTGCCGAGGCGATCACCCGAATTCCTGGCAGCTCTGCCTGGTTCGAGGCCGGTTATGTGACCTATTCCAATGCACAGAAGACCCGCCAACTCGGGGTTCCTGCGGCGTTGTTCGGCCAGGTTGGTGCAGTCAGTCAGGAGGTTGTCGAGGCCATGGTGCGAGGTGCGCAGGCCGCCAGCGGGGCACGTTTTGCCGTGGCAGTCAGTGGTGTGGCCGGCCCGGAGGGTGGTTCTGCTGCCAAGCCGGTGGGCACTGTATGGCTGGCGTGGGCCGACGGCGAGCAGGTGACGGCCGAGCGCAGGCACTTCGAGGGTGACCGCGAAGCGGTTCGCCGACAAGCGGTAATCGCCGCGCTAGACGGCTTGTTACAGCTTGGGGCGGAGTAAATCGCTATTCGGGGGTAGGCGGAAACAAAACCCTGTGAAATAATACTGGCTACTTATACAGGTGTTCTGGCCGTCAGGGCCTATCGATTACGTGAGGACTTCAATGGACGACAACAAGAAGCGTGCCTTGGCTGCGGCCCTGGGTCAAATCGAACGTCAATTCGGTAAAGGCGCTGTCATGCGCATGGGTGACCATGAGCGCCAGGCGATCCCGGCCATCTCCACTGGCTCGCTGGGGCTGGACATTGCCCTGGGTATTGGCGGTCTGCCAAAAGGCCGTATCGTCGAGATCTACGGCCCTGAGTCGTCCGGTAAAACCACGCTGACCCTTTCGGTGATCGCTCAGGCCCAGAAAATGGGTGCTACTTGCGCTTTCGTCGACGCCGAACACGCACTCGACCCGGAATACGCTGGCAAGCTGGGCGTCAATGTCGACGACTTGCTGGTTTCGCAGCCTGACACGGGTGAGCAGGCACTGGAAATCACCGACATGCTGGTGCGTTCCAATGCGGTTGACGTGATCATCGTCGACTCCGTTGCCGCATTGGTGCCAAAGGCTGAAATCGAAGGTGAAATGGGCGACATGCACGTGGGCCTCCAGGCTCGCCTGATGTCCCAGGCCCTGCGTAAGATTACCGGCAACATCAAGAACGCCAACTGCCTGGTGATCTTCATCAACCAGATCCGCATGAAGATCGGTGTGATGTTCGGTAGCCCGGAAACCACCACCGGTGGTAACGCGCTGAAATTCTACGCCTCGGTTCGTCTGGACATCCGCCGTACCGGCGCGGTCAAGGAAGGCGACGAAGTGGTCGGTAGCGAAACCCGCGTCAAGATCGTCAAGAACAAGGTGGCCCCGCCATTCCGCCAGGCCGAGTTCCAGATCCTCTACGGTAAGGGCATCTACCTCAACGGCGAGATCATTGACCTGGGTGTGCAGCACGGTCTGCTGGAAAAATCGGGCGCCTGGTACAGCTATCAGGGCAGCAAGATTGGTCAAGGCAAGGCCAACTCGGCCAAGTTCCTGCAGGATAACCCGGAGATCGCTGCCACCCTTGAGAAGCAGATCCGCGACAAGCTCCTGAACCCGGGGGCGGTAGAGGCTGCTGGTAAGGCTGCGGTCGCCGATGCCGCTCCTGAAGACGATTTGGTCGACGCTGACGCTGACTTCTGATCCCGCCCATGTCCGTCGTACTCGATACCCCCGTCGCCGTAAGGCGGACAGCCATGGACCTGCTCGCGCGCCGCGAGCATGGTCGTGTCGAGTTGACGCGCAAGTTGCGTCAGCGCGGCGCATCTCCCGAGATGATCGAACAGGAACTTGACCGTTTGACGGACGAGGGGCTGCTCAGTGAGGCTCGCTACCTGGAAAGCTTCATCAGTTACCGCTCTCGCTCCGGCTATGGCCCTGCTCGCATACGAGAGGAGTTGAGCCAGCGCGGTTTGCAGCGCTCGGATATCGAGCAGGCCCTGCGTGAGTCAGGGGTAGACTGGCAGGCGCAATTGCTCGATGTCTGGCAGCGCAAGTTCGCAGGGCAATTGCCTAGCGATCCTCGCGGTCGCGCCCAGCAAACCCGCTTTCTGGTTTACCGGGGCTTCCCCATGGACTTGGTCGGCCGCTTGCTGAGCGGCCGAGGTCTGGATGACTAACGTTCCGGGTACTCAGCCTCGATCACATAGCTTCACGTGACCTTCAGCGCTTCCCGTGCATGCTGTGTGGTGTGCATGGGTTGGGGTTTGGCCCAGTTTTCCGGATGGTTGATGAAGTCCACCAGTTCGCGCAGGCGACCGTAATCGCGTCCATTGAAGGCGAAAGCCAACCGATGCAGGTGGCTGAATTGCGGGTCGTCAAGCTCCACGCAGCTGTGGGCGTGTTGATGGAAATGACCATGCTGGCGTAGATCTGCAAACACTTCTGCAATATCGAGCATCGCTGCGTCGCTGAGGCGATGATGCATGCGAATGATGAACTGGGTCTTCATCCAGCGACTGGAGTGGTAGTTACTGTAGAACTGGTTGATCTCTTCGACCGCTTCCTCTGTGCTGTGCACCAGGCGCAGCAACTTCATGTCGCTTGGCAGGATGTAGCGGTTTTCCTCCAGCTGATGGGTAATGAATTTCAGGGCGTCCTGCCAGAATGAGCCGCCAGGGGCATCCAGCAGTACCACGGGTACCAACGGGCTTTTGCCCGTCTGGATAAGGGTCAGGACCTCCAGTGCTTCATCCAGCGTGCCAAAGCCACCAGGGCATAGCACCAGCGCATCGGCCTCTTTCACGAAGAAGAGTTTGCGGATGAAGAAGAAGTGGAACGGCAGCAGCTTGTCTGTGCCTTCGACTGTTGCGTTGGCGTGTTGCTCGAATGGCAGGGTGATATTGAAACCCAGGCTATGTTCCACGCCAGCGCCTTCATGGGCGGCAGCCATGATGCCACCACCAGCACCTGTGATGACCATCATGTCCGAGCGCGCCAGGGTGGCGCCCAGTTCTTTTGCCAGGCCATACATGGGGTGTTCGATCGGGGTTCGGGCCGAGCCGAAGACCGTTACCTTGCGCTGGCCTTTGTACTGTTCCAGCACGCGGAAGGCATGATCCAGTTCGCGCAGGGCCTGGAGGGTGATCTTCGCATTCCAGCGGTTGCTGTCGTCATGCGCCATCCGCAGGACGGTCAGCATCATGTCCCGGTAGAGCGACAAGTTGGGGCTGTTGGGGGCGACCAGCTTCAGTTGTTCGTCGACGTTGTCGAGGTTGATTCCGTTGTTCTTGAAGTAGTTCGCAAGAAGCTCATTCGGTTTGTTAGGCATTCAACTTCTCCTTTTGCAGCAAAACTGCTGGCCAGAACGCGTATTTCGATCTGGCTGCAACACTCATGTGTTGCTGGCTGCTTCAGTCCGATTTGCGAGGTCGGCATCTCGATAGGCTCTCTGGGCCTACTGGCAGCACTGATTATCGGTATGGCTATTGTTGCCGCCAGAGGCAGTAGTGTACCGGGTGTGGATACGCCTCTTTGTTGTGCCCGAAATAAAAGTGGTGGTTGGTTATTAATCTAGACCCTGTCGGGTGTTCATGCTGTCGTGATGACCTGTTCTTCATAGCATAACGATCATGGATTCATGTCGTTTCAGGTGCAGATGTCGACCGCTCATCTGATCGGATCCAATTAGCAGAGCAATCTGATTAACTTCAAGGACGATCACAGTGTTTGAGTGCAGGGAGGCATAACCTATGCGTCGGTTGATTCTGGATGTGGATACACAGTTATATGCGTCGCTGCAAATTGCAGCGCAGGCCGGTGACCTGAGCCTTGAGGAGGAGTGCCTGCGACGTCTCGAAGGGGGAGAGTGTCGTTCGCGTTACATCCAGGCACTCGTGTCCGAGTTGCGTGCCGATGAAGAGCAGCGGCGCGCCAGTGAGGGGTAACCAGATTATTTCTTTTTCTGGCTCAGGCCGCAGTCGGAGGCGTTGAAGCGCTGTACGGCTATTGGGCGATTGGTTTTGTACTCGGTAAATTCGTAGCGTAGAACCGCGCCGCGCGCCAGTAGCTGACGGTAGCCCGTGTTACGACAGACGCTGGCGCCCAATTGTCCACGAACCATATCCGGGTTCGCTCGCATTTGCTGCGCATGGCTTTCTCGTACGCTCAAATGGTTGATCAGTTCCTTGCCATCAACGGTGTAACCTTGGTCGAGAATGTCCTCGTTGATCGCCCGAGGTGTGCCAACACTGCTTTCCTTGGCAACCTTGTCCAGCATTTTGCCAAGCTCATAGTCCTGCAGCGAAGCAGCATTTGCCGCCAGAGGCAGAGCCAGCAACAGGCCGAGGGTTGGGGCGATAAAGCGCAGCATGAATTTCTCCTGGTTCGGTAACTGGCGGTTGGACCTGCGCTCTGGCGTTGCGTTCCACCATCGGCAGGCCTGTTTGCGCCAGCGCGCATCGATAGGCTGGCGATTATAGGGGAGCACAGAGCCCGGCTCCATGGCAAAAACACTCGGTGGCTGACGGCCTCTGGTAAACTGCGTCAATTGTCTCCTGCCTTCGTTGTGCCATCCATGACCCATGCTGTCTCCCGTCTGCGAGCCGATCGCCTGGCCCGCAGCGTCAAACCTTTTGTTGCACGTGGTTCGCGTGCGCCTCGTTGCCCAGGCTGTCGAGTCATTGACAGCCATTGCCTGTGTGCGTGGAAGCCACGGGTTGCCGCCGAGTCGGCCATGTGCCTGTTGATGCATGATACCGAGCCACTGAAACCGACCAATACGGGATGGCTGATTGCCGACATCATTGCCGACACGACGGCTTTTGGCTGGCAGCGCACCTCAGTGGATGAGCAGTTGCTGGCACTGCTGGAACAGCCTCACTGGCAGCCTTACATTGTGTTCCCAGGGGAGTTTGTCGAGCCGCAACGGGTGGTGACCGAGGTTGTTCGTGAACCTGGCAAGCGGCCGCTATTCATCTTGCTGGATGCGACCTGGACCGAGGCGCGAAAAATGTTTCGCAAGAGCCCGTACCTGGACCGCTTCCCTGTACTGAGCCTGCAACCTGAGCAACTGTCACGCTATCGTCTGCGTCGGTCCAAGCGCGATGATCATTTTTGTACCGCCGAAGTGGCTGCCATGTGTCTGGAGTTGGCCGCCGATCAGCGAGCTGCCGAGGCGCTTGATGCCTATCTGGATGTCTTCAGTGCGCACTACCTGGGCGCCAAGTTCCACCGTCCTGTCGATGAACAGGATGAAGTGCATCAACGGCTGCAGCCCTTCCTATAGTACAAGGGCGTCCACAGTGTGTTCGGTTCATAATGAGCACGCAGGCAGCGCCGCAAGGTGCCGAACTTGACCACCCGGTCTGAGCTCGGCATCCTTGGCGCCGATTCAGTTGTGACGAAGCTTGAAACACTTTTATCGCCTCGTTACGCCATTTTGGCATGTGGTACTGCCTCCCAAGCCTTGAGTTGCTCCCCGCCAGGCGTCCGGTCTTTAGCGCGCCTGCATAGAACAGGATCATTAGATCGATGGCCACGTACGAAATCCTGATTGCCGATGACCACCCACTTTTTCGCAGTGCGATGCGCCAGGCCGTGACGTTGGGCCTTGGCCCGGACGTGCGGCTGGTGGAAGTGGCGAGCATCGCCGAACTGGAAACCCGATTGACTGAAAAGGCCGACTGGGATCTGGTGTTGCTGGACCTCAATATGCCAGGCGCCTACGGATTCTCCGGTTTGGTCCTGCTACGCGGGCAGTACCCGCAGATTCCTGTGGTGATGGTTTCCGCTCAGGAAGAGGCATCGGTGGTAGTGAAGTCTCGTGAATTCGGTGCTAGCGGCTTTATTCCGAAGTCGAGCCCGCTGGAGACGATTCAGGACGCCGTGCGCAAGGTTCTGGATGGTGATGTCTGGTGGCCGCCTCAGGCGTTCGAGAAAGTTGATGTTTCAGCTGAAGCCAAGGCTGCCAGTGAAGGGCTTGCCAGTTTGACACCACAGCAATTCCGGGTGCTGACCATGGTCTGCGAAGGTTTGCTGAACAAGCAGATCGCCTATGAATTGAGTGTTTCCGAGGCGACCATCAAAGCGCACGTCACGGCGATTTTCCGCAAGTTGGGTGTGCGTACTCGTACTCAGGCGGCCTTGCTGCTGCAACAACTTGAGTCTGTTTCGGGTAGCTAAAGCCGTCTGCCTTCACGCTTTTTTGACCCGAGCTGAACTAGCCTTCAGCGTTTTTAAGGATGAAGTGGTTTTTTATGTCGCCATTCAAGGGCCAAACCGGCCTCAAGCGTATTTTCAATGCTGCTGGTTACTCGTTCGATGGCTTGCGTGCTGCCTTCACCGGCGAAGCAGCCTTTCGCCAGTTGGTATTGCTCAATGTCGTGTTGATCCCGTTGGCGTTCTGGCTTCAGGTCAGCCGTGCCGAGCGGGCGATTCTGATCGCTGTCTGCCTGCTCGGCCTGATCGTCGAGTTGCTGAACTCGGCAGTGGAAGCAGCAATCGACCGTATCTCGCTTGAGCGCCACCCACTGTCGAAGAACGCCAAGGACATGGGCAGTGCTGCACAGTTGGTAGCCTTGAGCATGGTCGGCCTGGTCTGGGCGGTAATCCTGCTTTAAGGAATGCGGGGTAGCACGATTTCGTCGCTGCGCTGCACCCCGGCCGTGAAGGTTCTGCATAGCTCCAGGAATTCGCGCATCGCCGAGGTCTGGTACTTCTGTTTATGCCAGATGAAGTAGAACTGTCGGGCGAGGTCAAGCTCGGGGGTTTCCAAGGCTACCAGGCTGCCTCGGCGAAAGGCGTCTCGCAGGGCAAGGCGGGAAATGCAGCCGATGCCCAGCCCTGATTCCACTGCACGTTTGATTGCTTCGGTGTGTTCCAGTTCAAGGCGGATATTAAGTGCCGAGCGGTGGTGGCGCATCGCTTGATCGAAGGTCAGGCGAGTGCCTGAGCCTTGCTCGCGCAGAATCCATGCCTCCCGTGTCAGCTCGTCAAGGCTGGCCTGGCCGCGCTGCGCCAAGGGGTGCTGGGGGGCGCAGAACACTACCAGTTCGTCCTCGACCCAAGGCTGAACTTCCAGGTCCGGGTGGTTGCAGTCGCCTTCGATTAGACCCAGGTCAATTTCGTAGTGCGCTACCTGATGCACGATATGCGCCGTGTTCTGCACGTGCAGTTTGACCTGGCTTTCAGGGTGAACCTGCATGAAGCTGCCGATCAGCAGCGTAGCGAGGTAGTTTCCGATCGTCAGCGTAGCGCCGACAGCCAAGGAGCCAAACCCGGACTTACCATTGAGCAGGTCCTCAATTTCCTTGGCCTGGTCGAGCAGTGCGACGGCCTGAGGCAGCAGTTGCTGACCCAGTGCGTTGAGGCTGAGGCGCTTGCCGGCACGGTCGAAGAGCTGGCAACTGGATTGACGTTCAAGCTCTGTGATTGACGTGCTGGCGGCGGATTGCGACAACGCCAGTATGCCAGCGGCGCGTGAGACGCTCTGGTACTGGGCTACGGCGACGAAGACTTGAAGCTGACGAAGCGTAAATCGCATATCTATATAACCGATAAGACATATCTTGATAATTCATTTAACAGATATTGTCGCTGCCACTAAACTATTGCGCAATCGCGCTCACGGTTAGCGCCGCGTTTTTCTTCAGGAGCCCTATACATGAGCAACATGAACCACGAACGTGTTCTCAGTGTCCATCACTGGAACGACACCCTGTTCAGCTTCAAGTGCACCCGTGATCCGGGCCTGCGCTTCGAGAACGGTCAGTTCGTGATGATCGGCCTGCAACAACCTAATGGCCGTCCGCTCATGCGCGCCTATTCTATTGCCAGCCCAAACTGGGAAGAGCATCTGGAGTTCTTCAGCATCAAGGTGCCGGACGGCCCGCTGACCTCGCAGTTGCAGCACCTCAAGGAAGGCGATGAGATCATCATCAGCAAGAAGCCTACCGGCACGCTGGTCCTTGACGACCTGAAGCCGGGCAAGCACTTGTACCTGCTGAGCACGGGTACCGGCCTGGCGCCGTTCATGAGCGTCATCCAGGACCCGGAAACCTACGAGCGCTTCGAGAAAGTCATTCTGGTTCATGGCGTGCGCTATGTGAACGAAGTCGCCTACCGCGAGTTCATCACCGAGCACCTGCCACAGAATGAGTTCTTCGGCGAGGCGCTGCGTGACAAGCTGATCTACTACCCAACCGTAACCCGTGAGCCATTCGAGAACCAGGGGCGTCTGACTGACCTGATGCGCAGCGGCAAGCTGTTCAGCGACATTGGTCTGCCGCCGATCAACCCGGAAGATGACCGCGCGATGATCTGTGGTAGCCCGAGCATGCTGGATGAAACCAGTGAAGTGCTCGACAGCTTCGGTCTGAAGGTCTCGCCACGTATGCGCGAGCCGGGCGACTATCTGATCGAGCGGGCATTCGTCGAGAAGTAATCTCGCGGTTTGAACGAAAAAAAGCAGGCTTAGGCCTGCTTTTTTCGTTTTTACACCTTGCTGGTTCGGGGCTATGGCTCGCGCACGACTTCCAGCACCCGGATCATGTCCGGGTGGGGATAGTGCCAGCGCACCTGCACATCCCAGAACTTTACGCCGTAGATTCGCTCGGCGGGGGGAACCTGGTACGCCGGGCGCGGGTCTTGCGCCAGGCATTGCTCGATCAGTTCTGCCAGCGGCTCGCTGAGACGCAAGGCGTGCTCTTGTGCCTGATGCAATGCCTGGTCGCTCCACTCCACCTGGATCGGTGCGGGCGGGGCGCTGGCCATCGTATTCACCGCATCGCCAATGCTGTCGGCATAGGGAACGTACGGCTTGATATCCAGCACGGGGGTGCCGTCCAGCAGGTCGATACCTGAGAGGAACAACCGACCCGGTTCAACCTTCTCCAGCCTGACAACGGACTGACCTATGCCGTTAGGGCGGTGGGTGGCGCGCGTTGCGAACACCCCCATGGACTTGTTGCCTCCCAGGCGTGGCGGACGCACCTTCAGCCGAGGTTTGTCCTCCAATGCCTGATGGAACAGGAACAGCAGCCAGATGTGGCTGACCTGCTCAAGACCGGCGACTGCATCGCCCTGATCGAACGGCGGTAGCAGTTCGAGCACCCCGCGCGCGGCTGGCGCCAGTTGGGGTTGACGCGGGATGGCAAACTTTTCCTTGAAACAGGAGTGCAGGATGCCGACGGGGGCGACACTGTGGTTCATCGGCGCCTCAACCACGTACCCGCAGGGTCAGGCCCTTGAGGAAGTTGCGCAGCAACTGGTCGCCACAGGGGCGGTAGTTACTGTGCCCGACCTTGCGGAACAGTGCGCTGAGCTCTGGCTTGGAAACCGGGAAGTCGACGGCCTTGAGAATCGCGTGCAGGTCTTCTTCCTTGAGCTCAAAGGCGACACGCAATTTCTTCATGACAATGTTATTGGTCACCGGAAGCTCGATCGGCAGGGCCGGGCGGCTCTCGTCCTTGCCGCGCTTGAAGTACACCAGACCGTCAAGGCAATGCGCCAGGACTTCATCCGGGCAGCGGACGAAGCCTTCTTCATCCTCTTTTTTCAGGTAGGTGGCGATGTCGGCCTTGCTGACGTCCAACCCACCCAGCTTGATGAGTTCAATCAGCTTGGCGTCGTTGATTTCCAGCAGGTAGCGCAGGCTGCGCAGTACATCGTTGTGAATCATGAGAACAATCCTGATCGGGGGCGCCACCCGAGTGGTAGCGCCTGTGGTGCTAGAACTTTTCCTGAGCCGCCAGATAGCGCCATTGGCCCAGAGGCAACTTGCCCATGGCTACGCCGCCGAGGCGAAGCCTGCGCATGCTGACAACGCTCAGGCCGACACTTTTGCACAACTGCACGATGACGCCGGGTGCCGGGTTTTTCAGTGCGATGCGCAGGCGCGTTTCGTTCTGCCAGCTGGCCTTGACCGGCGGCAGTGTATTGCCTTGCCAGATCACCCCGCGGTTCAGTCGTTCAAGGCCGTGGGCGATGATCTCGCCACTGACTTCGACGACATACTCCTGCTCAAGCTTGGCAATGTCCTGGGTGAGCTTGCGCAATACCCGCCAGTCCTGGCTGAACACCTGCAACCCGCTGGCACCTTCCTGGAGCAGGGCGGCACTCGTCAGGCGGCTGAAGTGGCCCTTGAGTGGGCGCTTACCGTAACGGTGCAGTTCGGACAGGCTGAGCGCATTGATACTGGCCAACGCACTGTCGAGGGTGTCTTCGGGCTGTTGATTGAGCAACAGGGTGACCGGTTCCAGTGCTTCGGCCTTGGCGCCGGGCAACAGTTCGACCTGCTCGCTGCTGACCTTGTGCTGTGGTTCGTCGACGATCTGGCCGTCCACTGTGACCCAGCCACCCTCAATGAACAGCTCTGCCTCGCGCCGGGAGCAGCCGACAACTTCGATAAGGCGTTTGGAAAGACGAATGGGTTCAGACATGACGACAGCCGTGGCACAGGGAAAGGCCACCATTGTACCCGGCTGGTCCCGGTTAATCCCGGCAACATTCGTCGATAGCGCGGTTTTGCCCTATTTCGGAGTAGTACTACGTTGGCTGTCAGCCTGAAGTTAAAGACAGTGTATGAACAAGCCTTAAGTGGAGTAGGGGGTAAGGTTGTCCCATGCCGTCGGTTTCTGATCGGCCGATGATTTCAAAGCCTTGTTTGAGATAGAAGCCTAGCGCCTGTGGGTTTTGTTCATTGACATCCAGTTGCTCTGCATTCAGGTGCTCGATGGCGTAGCGCAATAGTTGTTTGCCCACGCCCTGGCCGCGGTAGTCCGGATCAACGAAGAGCATTTCCACGCGTCCGGCGGCAACCCCGGCAAAACCGCTGATACGCTGCTGGCGGTCTTTGCAGTAGATCAGCATGACGGCGTCGAGATACTGTTTGCGCATCTGCTCGCGCAGCAGGCAGATATAGTCGTTCGGCAGAAAGTCGTGGGTGGCGCGCACCGAGGCTTCCCAGACGCGGATCAGTTCTGGGTAGTCGTTGAAGCTGGGGGTTTGAACCCGATGAAGCTGGGGCATTTCAAGGGTCTCCTCTGTGGGATGAGGAAACCATAGCCGTAAAAAAGCCCCGCCATCGCTGGCAGGGCTTTTTCAGACGCGGTTGATCAGAGGGTTTCGGCCCACAGATCGTATTCGTCGGCTTCGGTTACGCGGCACAGCACCTTGTCACCTGGCTTGAGGTCGCGGTCGCTTTCGACATAGACCACACCATCGATCTCTGGCGCATCGAAGAAACTGCGGCCAATGGCGCCTTGCTCGTCGACTTCATCGATGAGCACTTCGATTTCCTTGCCAACTCGCAATTGCAGGCGTGCGGCACTGATTTGCTGTTGGTGGGCCATGAAGCGGTCCCAGCGATCCTGCTTGACGTCGTCTGGTACGACTTCAAGGCCCAGGTCATTGGCCGGTGCGCCTTCGACGGGCGAGTACTGGAAGCAGCCGACACGGTCAAGCTGGGCCTCGCTGAGCCAGTCGAGCAGGTACTGGAAGTCTTCCTCAGTTTCACCCGGGAAGCCAACGATGAAGGTCGAGCGGATAATCAGCTCTGGGCACTGCTCGCGCCATTTCTTGATGCGTGCCAGGGTCTTGTCTTCGAAGGCCGGCCGCTTCATCGATTTGAGCACTTTCGGGCTGGCGTGCTGGAACGGAATGTCCAGGTACGGTAGGATTTTGCCCTCGGCCATCAGTGGGATCACGTCGTCGACGTTTGGATACGGGTAGACGTAGTGCAAGCGCACCCAGACCCCAAGGCTGCTCAGTGCTTCGCACAGTTCGAGCATGCGGGTCTTGACCGGGCGACCGTTCCAGAAATCGGTTTTGTACTTGACGTCGACGCCGTAGGCGCTGGTGTCCTGAGAGATCACCAGCAGCTCCTTGACGCCGGCCTTGACCAGGCGCTCTGCCTCGCTCAGCACTTCGCCCACCGGGCGGCTGACCAGCTTGCCACGCATCGACGGGATGATGCAGAAGCTGCAGCTGTGGTTGCAGCCTTCGGAAATCTTCAGGTAGGCGTAGTGGCGGGGCGTCAGTTTGATGCCTTGTGGTGGCACCAGGTCGATCAACGGGTTGTGGTCCTGCTTGGGCGGAATCACTTCGTGGACGGCGTTGACCACTTGTTCATATTGTTGCGGACCGGTCACGGCCAGTACGCTTGGGTGTACGTCGCGAATGGCGCCTTCTTCGACACCCATGCAGCCGGTGACGATCACCTTGCCGTTTTCGGCAATGGCTTCACCGATCACTTCCAGCGACTCGGCCTTGGCCGAATCGATGAAACCACAGGTGTTGACCACTACCACATCGGCATCCTGATAGGTGGGCACGACTTCGTAGCCTTCCATGCGCAGTTGGGTCAGGATGCGCTCGGAATCGACCAGGGCCTTGGGGCAACCCAGGGAAACAAAGCCAACCTTGGGCGTGGTGGGCGTAGGGGTGGTGGACATGACTAACCTCGGTGTTGAAGAGGTTGCCAGGCCGAATGGCACGACAACCTTGGCGGGCGTTTGGGCGCCTCTGATCAAAAAGTGCGCAATTCTAGCGAGCGTAATCCTACTTGACCAGCAGAAATACGACGAACGCTGCGCTATGCTTCGCGGCGTTGTGCCAGCGTTGATGTCAGTTGCTGCGGGTCACCGTTCGCGGATTGCATAAATGCTAGCATCTGGCGCGAATTTCTCAGGCTTCAGGGGCTTGGTTGCGGGAGTGGTTGATGGTTCAGGCAAGCAGTCATGCCGATACCGGGCAGTCGGCGGCAAAACCGCTAAGCCTGCTGGTGGCAGCGGTCGGGGTGGTTTACGGTGATATCGGGACCAGCCCTTTGTACACCCTCAAGGAAGTCTTTTCCGGCGGCTATGGGGTACCGGTCAACCATGATGGAGTACTGGGTATTCTGTCATTGATCTTCTGGTCGCTGATTTGGGTTGTGTCCATCAAGTACGTGCTGTTCATCCTGAGGGCTGATAACCAGGGTGAAGGCGGGATCATGGCGCTGACGGCGCTGGCCCGACGAGCAGCGTCTCCGTATCCGAAACTGCGCACGTTACTGGTGGTATTCGGTTTGTTCGGTGCGGCGCTGTTCTACGGCGACAGCATGATCACCCCAGCAATCTCGGTACTGTCGGCTGTCGAGGGGATGGAGTTGGCCTTCGAGGGCATTGGCCATTGGGTCATTCCGGTGGCGCTGGTCATTCTGGTGGGGCTTTTCCTTATCCAGCGTCATGGCACGGCTCGAATCGGCATTTTGTTCGGTCCGGTGATGGTTGCCTGGTTTCTGGTACTGGCTTCGCTTGGCGTGCATGGCATTGTTCAGCGGCCTGAAGTGCTTCAGGCGCTCAATCCCCTGTGGGCGGTACGCTTCTTCATTGTGCATCCCGGTATGGGCGTAGCGATTCTTGGGGCGGTGGTGTTGGCGTTGACGGGTGCTGAAGCACTGTATGCCGACATGGGGCATTTTGGTCGCAAGCCCATTGCACGGGCCTGGTTTGCCCTGGTGTTGCCAGCGCTGGTGCTCAATTACTTTGGTCAGGGTGCCTTGATCCTGGAGACGCCGGATGCCGCACGCAATCCGTTCTACCTGTTGGCACCGGACTGGGCGCTGATACCTCTGGTCGGTTTGGCGACGCTGGCGACGGTCATTGCCTCCCAGGCGGTGATTTCCGGGGCCTTTTCCCTGACTCGCCAGGCGATCCAGCTTGGCTATGTGCCGCGTATGCACATCCAGCACACCTCCAGTGACGAGCAAGGGCAAATCTATATCGGCGCCGTGAACTGGTCGCTGATGGTCGGGGTGATTTTGCTGGTGCTCGGTTTCGAGTCCTCGGGTGCGCTGGCCTCCGCTTACGGTGTAGCCGTGACCGGGACCATGCTGATCACGACCTTGCTGGTTTCTGCTGTCATGTTGCTGTTGTGGAAGTGGCCACCGGTTCTGGCTGTACCGGTATTGGTAGGCTTTCTCTTGGTCGACGGGCTGTTCTTTGCCGCCAACGTGCCGAAAATTTTCCAGGGTGGCGCGTTTCCGGTCTTGGCGGGTGTTGTCCTGTTCATGTTGATGACCACGTGGAAGCGCGGTAAACAGATTCTGGTTGAACGGTTGGATGAAGGAAGCCTGCCGCTGCCGATCTTTATCAGCAGTATCCGCGTGCAGCCGCCCCATCGGGTTGAAGGTACTGCAGTGTTCCTCACTGCACGGGCGGATGCCGTGCCCCATGCGCTGCTGCACAATATGTTGCACAACCAGGTGTTGCATAAACAGGTCGTGCTGCTGACTGTAGTCAACGAGGATGCGCCGCGCGTGCCTGCCCAGCAGCGCTTTGAGGTCGAGGCCTACGGTGAGGGCTTCTACCGGGTCATTCTGCACTTCGGCTTCATGGACGAGCCAGATGTGCCTGCAGCACTGAAGTTGTGTCATCTCGAGGAACTGGACTTCAGCCCAATGCGCACCACCTACTTCCTCAGCCGGGAGACCGTGATCGCTTCGCGTCTTGTGGGGATGGCGCGGTGGCGTGCGACGGTGTTCGCGTTCCTGCTGAAGAATGCCAACAGTAACTTGCGCTTCTTCAACCTGCCGCTTAACCGCGTGATTGAACTGGGAACCCAGGTCGAAATGTAACGGGCAAAAAAAACGGGCTCCGCTGGGAGCCCGTTTGCACAGTCGACTTACTGTTGTTCGGCGACGTTGGTTTTACCTTGACGGTTTTCGATGCCGTCGATCAGGCGTTTAGCCAGGGCCGGGTAGTTCTCGTCGAAGTGATGGCCGCCCGGCAGCTTGAGCCGCTCGCCGACGGCCGTACTTTCGGTACAGCCACTTTCGTCGGTTTCCTCCATGCCATAGACACAAAGCACCTTGGCAGCGGGCAATTTCGCCATTTCCGGGCCGGTTGGCGCCTCTTTGCCAGCATTGCCCAGCCAGCCTTCGACTTCGATTTCAAAGCTGCCACTGCGGGCAAAGGCCAGCAAAATCACTGCGTCAATGCGCTTTTGATCTTCGCTGGGTAAGCGGTTGTAGATTGCCGGCAGCACGTCGGCGCCGAAGGAGTAGCCCGTGAGTACGAAGCGCTTGGTGCCCCATTTCTGGCGATAGTGTTGCATCAACTCGGACAGGTCGACGGCGCTTTGCGCTGGAGTTTTGTGCTGCCAGTAGTAACGCAGGGTATCGATACCTACCACCGGGTACCCCAGTTTGGCCATTTCACCCGCGACGTCCCGGTCCAGGTCGCGCCAGCCGCCGTCACCGGAGAGGAACAGCGTTACGGTGTCAGCCGTCTGCCCGGCAGGTACTTCAACAACCGGGATGCTCATGGCGTTGCCGTCCTGACCAATCAGTGCCTGGGTCAGTTGAGCCTTGAGTACTTGAGGCAAGTGGACGTCGTAGTCGCTGATGCTGGTTTCTGCATTTTGCTGATCACGGACGAAGGCCGCACTGGCGTCATCCGGATTGTCGTTCCAGGCCACGCTCCAGTGGCCGTGCGCGGCTGACTTCGGCAGAGGGGCAGGGCAGCCTGCCTGCTCCAGGGTGAAATCGACCGAAATCGCCTGAGCCTTGTCGTTTGTCTGTTCGGACAGCCAGCGCCATGCCTGTGCGGCGCCAGGGCCGATGCCCGCAACCAGAGTGGCGTCGCCCTGAAGTTGCTTGAGCGCCTCCTGCACAACCTGCTGCTGTTTAGCGCAGTCGGTGACCGGCAGGATCACTTGAACGAGTTGGGCGCTGCCACTCTGGCTCAGGTCGAGCAGTTGTTTATCACTCAGGGTTTGATCCTGAGGGACGGCTACGAGCACGCGGGCCTTGGCTTGGGTGCCAGGCGTTGTACGGGTCACGGGGCTACCGTCTTGCAGTGACAGGTGTTCCAGTTGTGCCTGTGGTGCTGGTCGTGTCCAGAGCCAGAAGCCCAAGGCGACGGCAATCAGGGCTGCCACCAAGGTTGTCAGTGCGTACAGCCAATAGCGTCGAATCATTAGCGTTTCACCAATCCAGTCAGGCCGCCGGCGATCAGGGCGGCAGTGTCGGCCAGCGCTACCAGCGGATCAAGTCCTGCGGGTACGGCCATGTAACGGGGTTCCCAGTCGGGCTGGAACTTGTCTTTGAAGCGGCGCAGGCCCTGAAAGTTGTAGAGTTGTTCGCCGCGCTGAAAAACCAATGAGCCCAATCGTTGAGTCAGTGGTGCGCCACGCCGTGGTTGTAGCCCGGACAAGGGCACCATGCCCAGGCTGAAACGAGCGTAGTCATGTTTTTTATAGTGTTGGATCAGGCCGATCATCATGAACTCCATGGTCAGCTTCGGTGCTTCTGGGTGCGCGCGCATCAGGTCAAGGCTGGCCAGTTCATGGCTGTGGGTTTCCAGCAGGTTGGCGAACGCCACCGGACGGCCTTCGAACCGGATCAAGGCAATGCGAAAGTGCTGCAGGTAATCGGCGCTGAAGCGGCCCAGTGAGAAGCCTTTCTCACGTACGTTCTTACCGGTCAGCCACGCATCGGATATGACCTTCAGTTCTTCCAGCGGTGCTTCTCCTGGTTCATGAATTTCCAGGGTCAGGCCGTCCCGACCGCCGCGGTTCCAGGTGTAGCGCAGATCCTTCATTTCCTTGCCCTTGGCTTCAAGGTCGAAGCGCTTGAGGTCGACGCGTGCTTCTTCGCCCAGCTTGAGTGCGGTCAGGCCTATGTCCATATAGAACGGCAGGTTCTCCGCGCGTACCTGATAGAACACCGGGCGGGCGTGGTGAACATCGCAGAGGTCGCGGAACTGCCAGATCATCTCGGCACGTTGTTGAGCAGGGCCGATGGGGTCATACAAGGCGACCAGGCTGCGACCGCGACGTGCGTACATCAGGAAGGCATTGTCATCGGGGTGAAACAGCAGGGCCTTGTCGCCGGTCAGGGCCAGGCCACCGTCGGGCTGGTCCGAGGCGAGCAGGATGTGCTTGGCGCGCTGCAGTTCGTCGTCGTTTGGCAGGTGAATGACAGGCTTGGCGGTGCGCAGTAGCCACGTGAGTGCAACGATCACCAGCAGTACTGCGCTGCCCAGCGCCGAGCGCAGGCCGCGCGGTGCGTCAGCATCCAGGGTGAATTGCCACCACAGTTGATGGCTGTAAGGAACGTCCTGATAGGCGAATAGCAGAAGCCAGATCGAGGCACCCAGTACGCAGGCGCTGGCGACGACGTAGACAGGTGAAAACGGTAACTCCAGAAGGCGGCTGGGGCGATAGAACGAGCGACGAAACAGCGCCAGCAGGCATGCGGTGAGGATCAGAATGCTGGCCTCTTCCCAGTCGAAACCCTTGAGCAAGGACAGCAAAGCGCCCACCAGCAGCAGGATGGTGGTTAGCATCCAGGCTGCCGAAAGGCGCCGACGCAACCCTTGGGCCAGCAGTAGGCAGAGTACGCCAACCAAACTGGCGCCGAAGTGAGATGCGTCGATTAACCGATGGGGTACCAGGAAGCCCATGTGTTCCAGGCGGGTGTCAATCTCAGGGGTAGCACCCGAAAACAGCAGGACCACACCGGAAAGGAACACCAGAACCGCCAGTACTGGCGCGGCAAGGCCGGAGGCCGCCCGCATGGCTTGACGGGCAAAAAGAAAGCGTCTCGCCTCGGTGGCCAGCAGCGCTACGCAAGCCAGCAGCAGAGGAAGCACTACATAGATCAGTCGGTAAATCAGCAGTGCGGCAGCCAGTGGGGCAGCACCCAATTGGTTGGCGAAGGCTGCCAGCAGAATGGCCTCAAATACACCAACGCCGCCGGGAACATGACTCAATACACCAGCAGCCAGTGCGATGAGGTAAACCAGCAGGAAGGCCCCAAAGGGCGGTGCTTCTGGCAGGAGCAGATAAAGCACTGTGGCTGCAGCGGCGACATCCAGTGCAGTAATGACCAGTTGCAGTGCGGTCAGTCGAACGCCTGGCAGGCGCAAGGTGCGTCGACCAATCTGAACCAGCAGGTTATCGGCAATGGGTTGTTCGGGCAGGCGTCGACGGTAAAGGCCAAACGCAAGGAGCGCGCTTAGCGCGAGAACCAGTACCGCAAGGCTCGCCAGCAGGCTCGCTGGCAGGCGCAGCGCCGTAGACGCAGCGTGCAGGTCGCTAAGGGTCGCGAGCGCGGCCAGCGGCGGTAGCGCGCAACCCAGGGAGAGGCTGGCGAACAAGGTCATGCGCGCCACCTCGGACGCTCCCAGACCATGCCGCGCATAGAGGCGATAGCGCACGGAGCCACCAGACAGCAGCGACAGGCCAATGGCGTTGCCAATGGCAAAAGCAGTAAAACCGCCCAGTACCAGGGTTTGGGGGGCAAGCTTCACATTGGCATAGCGGCTGGCCGACCACTCATAACCGAGCAGGATGATAAAGCCGATCAGGGTGGCCAGCAGTGCACCACCAAGTGATGGCAATGGAACACTCAGCAGTGAGTCGTGCAGCGCATAGATATCCAGCTCGTTGAGCATGTGTCGACAGGCCACCAGGGCAATGCCGAACAGCAACAAGGTTACAGTCAGGCCAATGGGCTGGCGGTACTTGCTGACGCGCTCAAGCCAGCGCAAGCGCTGCGGCGCAATTGGCTGTGCTGCCGTTACGGAAGTCTCGATGTCAGTGGTGTGAGTGCGCATCAATCACCTATCGGATTGTGCGCGACAGGATGGAAGTACCCAGTCAAGTTACCAATCCCTGTGGAAAAGATTTACAGAATATTACCCTGTCATGATGCTTATGCGATGCACCGGGTTGGTTAAAGAAGTTTCATGCTGCCCTGGAGTAGGGCGGAGAGGGGGGGCGTATGACGAGCGCAAAAAAAAAGGCCACTTTTTTCAAAGTGGCCTTTTTCAGACGTTTGGTTGCGGGAGCCGGATTTGAACCGACGACCTTCGGGTTATGAGCCCGACGAGCTACCAGGCTGCTCCATCCCGCGTCTGTGGGGCGCATTCTACAGCGTTGGCTATTGCTGTCAATGCTTAATTATTGAATTTCAATGGAAAACCCTGTGGGCTTTTTTCGGCGCAAAGAAAAAGGCCACTCTTTCGAGTGGCCTTTTCTTAATCTGGTTGCGGGAGCCGGATTTGAACCGACGACCTTCGGGTTATGAGCCCGACGAGCTACCAGGCTGCTCCATCCCGCGCCTGTGGAACGAGATTCTACAGTTTTGCGCGATGCTGTCAATAGCGATGTGGAAAAAAACCTTTTCGTTCAACTATTTAGCCAGCCTGTAATGCCCTGCGAGGCAGGCGGGCCATGGCTTGTGCCGGGTTTTGCATCCTGTCGGGTGCACGGCTCGGCAACAGGGTGAGATACTGCGAGCACTCTTTTTACGGGTTGCTTGGCCAATCATGCCTCAACGCAAGATCATCCATATCGACTGCGATTGCTTTTATGCCGCCATCGAAATGCGCGATGACCCCCGCTTGGCGGGTCGGCCTATGGCGGTCGGCGGCGCTGCCGAGCGGCGAGGGGTCATTGCGACCTGTAACTATGAGGCCCGGGCCTTCGGTGTGCGCTCTGCCATGTCATCACGGCATGCGCTAAAGCTGTGTCCAGACTTGTTGATCGTCAAGCCGCGCATGGATGCTTATAAAGAAGCATCGCGTGAGATACAAAACATCTTCCGCGACTACACCGATCTCATCGAGCCCCTGTCTCTGGATGAGGCTTACCTGGATGTGTCAGACAGCCCGCACTTTTCCGGTAGCGCCACGCGCATTGCCGAAGATATCCGTCGGCGGGTTTCCCAGCGTTTGCACATCACGGTCTCGGCGGGAGTGGCGCCCAACAAGTTTTTGGCCAAGATCGCCAGTGACTGGCGCAAACCCAACGGCTTGTTTGTGATTACGCCTGCGCAGGTTGAGGAATTTGTCGCGGTGTTGCCGGTGAGCAAGCTGCATGGTGTCGGCAAGGTAACGGCGGACAAGCTCGGTCGGCTGGGCGTTGTCAATTGCCTGGAGTTGCGCGATTGGAGTCGCTTGGCGCTGGTGCGCGAGTTTGGCAGTTTTGGCGAGCGACTTTTCAATTTGGCGCGGGGCATTGATGAGCGCGCCGTGCAGAATGATTGTCGGCGTCAGTCGGTCAGTGTTGAGAACACCTATGATGCCGACTTGCCCGATCTGGCAAGTTGTCTGGATAAATTACCCGCATTGCTGGATGCACTGGCAGGTCGCATGGCGCGTATCGATAGCAGTTATCGGCCAGGTAAACCGTTCGTCAAGGTCAAGTTCCATGACTTTACTCAGACCACGCTGGAGCAGGCGGGGGCAAGCCGCGACTTGGAGAGCTATCAGCATCTGATGAGCCAGGCATTTGCCCGTGGCGGCAAGCCTGTGAGGCTACTTGGGATTGGGGTGCGCTTGCAGGATTTGCGCGGGGCCCATGAGCAACTAGAGCTGTTTTCGCTCGATTGAGGTGGGGCACGTCAGGCACGTACCCACTACTCATCGGTCAGGTAATCAGTGAGCGCCAGGATCGGCAACCAGACGGTCGGCTTCTGTGGTCAGTGACTTGAGGAACTCCTGCTGCAGTTCTGGATCATTGCGGGTCAGCTCGATCAGGCTCTGCTCCAGTTCGCTCGCCTCTTCTTCCATGCCCAGTTCTGAAAGACGCTTGACGCGATGAACCCATTGGCTGACTTCATCGTCTTCCAGGTCGTCGAAAATCAGGTCGTGGGCTTCTACCAATTTGCCACGCAGCGTACTGCTGAGCAGCAGGCTGGCATCGGCACGGACGTTGTTTTCCTCATCGGTTACTTGCAGATGCAAGGTGCCGACATGGCTGAGGTTTTGGTCGGTGAAGGGGTCGTCAAGCAGGTTCAGGCGCAGAATACCGTTACGGTCTGTAGTCAGCTCGTGTGTCAGCTTGCCTGCCTTGATCTCCACGGGGCGTTCGCTCCAGGGCAGGCTGGTTTTTTCCTGGCGCTTGTCCTTCTGAACCTCATCGATAGCGGCCAGGTTCTGCTGGGCGCGACCGTTGGATTGTGTGTTCATGAATGGGTTCAGGCCAGCGAAGCCATAGCTGAGCCAGTCGTGAGTAACGCTGTCTGGCAGATTGCCCAGTGTGAAGACGTTGACGATGTTAGCGCCTGCACCGGCTACCACCGCGACCGCACCCAGCGGGATCTCATAGATTTCCCGCCAGGGCTGATAGGGGGTGTAGCGATCGTAACGACGCGTCACTTCAAACTCGGTGACTTCGAAGTTTTTCTGCTCTTGAATGCGCACGCGGCGTTGTGGCAGCTCAAGCACCTTGGGCTCCCCGACATCGATCTGCAGGCTATGCTCGAGCAATTTGCGCTCGATGCGCTCCTCGTGCTCGCTGCGCTGGGACATCTGATTGGCGCAGCCGCTGAGGAGCAGGGCACCGCACAGTGCGGTGCCCCCCAAGGTAAAGGTACTTCGCTTGAACATGATTACTCTTGCGTTGGCTGTCAGCGACGGATGCGAGCTTGCAGGAACGACAGGGCATCGGCCAGCGCCAGAGGCTGAGCGTCGCGTTCGGTGCGGTGCTTGTACTCCAGGTTGCCTTCGGCCAGGCCGCGATCACTGATTACGATCCGGTGTGGGATGCCGATGAGTTCCATGTCGGCGAACTTGATGCCAGGGCTGGTCTTCTTGTCACGATCGTCCAGCAGAACCTCGAAGCCGGCAGCGGTCAGGTCGGCATACAGTTTGTCGGTCGCTTCACGAACCTGCTCAGTTTCGTAGCGCAACGGTACCAGGGCGATCTGGAACGGGGCGAGGGTATCGCTCCAGATGATGCCGTTTTCGTCATAGTTCTGCTCGATTGCAGCCGCAACGACACGGGATACGCCAATACCGTAGCAGCCCATTGTCAGGGTTACAGGCTTGCCGTTCTCGCCCAGCACCTGGCACTTCAGGGCTTCGCTGTACTTGATGCCGAGCTGGAAGATATGCCCGACCTCGATGCCGCGCTTGATGACCAGGGTGCCTTTGCCGTCAGGGCTTGGGTCGCCTTCCACGACGTTGCGCAGGTCAGCGATCTGCGGAACCGGCAGATCGCGCTCCCAGTTCACGCCGAAGTAGTGCTTGTCGTCGATGTTGGCGCCGATGGCAAAATCGCTCATCAGGGCTACGGAGCGGTCGATAATGCACTCCAGTGGCAGGTTCAGCGGGCCCAGGGAGCCGGCGCCAGCACCAATGGCGTCGCGCAGTTCGGCGTCGTTGGCCATGACCAGCGGGTCAGCGACCTGCTCAAGTTTGGCGGCCTTGATTTCGTTCAGTTCGTGGTCGCCACGTACAACCAGGGCAACCAGCTTGCCTTCTTCGGCGCCATGAACGATCAGGGTCTTGATGGTGCGCTCAATCGGCAGGCCGTGGCCTTCGACCAGTTGGGCGATGGTCTTGGCATCTGGCGTATCGACCAGGCGCAGTTCCTCGGTAGGGGCAGGGCGAGCCGTTTCCCGTGGAGTCGCTTCGGCTTTTTCGATGTTCGCTGCGTAGTCGGAGCTGTCGCTGAAGATCACATCGTCTTCACCCGACTCGGCCAGCACGTGGAACTCGTGGGAGTAGGAGCCGCCGATGGAGCCGGTATCGGCTTCTACCGGACGGAAGTTCAGGCCCAGGCGAGTAAAGATATTGCAGTAGGCCTGGTGCATGCGGTCGTAGGTCTGCTGCAGGGAAGCCTGGTCGGTATGGAAGGAGTAGGCATCCTTCATGATGAACTCGCGGCCACGCATCAGGCCGAAGCGTGGGCGGATCTCATCACGGAATTTGGTCTGGATCTGGTACAGGTTAAGTGGCAGCTGTTTATAGCTGTTCAGCTCGTTGCGGGCCAGATCGGTGATGACTTCTTCGTGGGTTGGGCCGACGCAGAACTCACGGTTGTGTCGATCCTTCAGGCGAAGCAGCTCTGGGCCGTACTGCTCCCAGCGGCCAGACTCCTGCCACAATTCGGCAGGCTGGATGCTTGGCATCAGCACTTCCAGGGCTCCGGCAGCGTTCATTTCCTCGCGCACCACTGCTTCGACCTTGCGCATTACCCGCAGGCCCATCGGCAGCCAGGTATAAAGGCCAGATGCCAGCTTGCGGATCATGCCTGCACGCAGCATCAGTTGGTGGCTGATGACGACTGCATCGGAAGGGGTTTCTTTCTGGGTGGCGAGCAAATATTGACTGGTGCGCATGGTAGGCCGTTGTCGGTTGCTTAACTGAAATGACCCGCATTGTACGGGCGGGATTCGGTGACGTACAGGATGGTGGCGGCTGAAACTGCTGCTATCTGTTTGCAACAAAAGAAAAAGCCCGGCAATGCCGGGCTTTTTCGTACTGATTACCGGTAGCCGAAGGGCTTACAGGATGCTCAGCGGGTACTCGACGATCACACGTACTTCGTCGATTGAGCTCGAGCCGTAGTACACACCATCGCTGGAGCGGTAGGTCGCCTGGCGAACGCGGAAACTCAGATCTTTCGCTGGGCCTTCCTGCAGCACGTACTTGGCTTCGAGGTTACGCTCCCACTCTTTACCGTTGTCTGTGGTGCGAGTCTTGGCGTCGTCACCCGTTACGTAGCGGGCCATGAAGCTCAAGCCGGGCACACCATAGCTAGCCATGTTCAGGTCGTAGCGAGCCTGCCAGGATTTTTCGTCTTCAGCGTTGAAGTCGGAGCGCTGTACCGAGTTGGCCAGGAAAATGGTACCACCGCCGTCGATGCCGTAGGCATAGTCGCCGTCACCGCTTACTTGCTGATAGGCGAGGGTGAAAGTGTGTGCGCCAATGTTGTAGGCGCCCGAAAGGCTCAGTGCGGTGTTGTCAAGCTCACGGGTGCTGCCGTCTGCGTTCTTGACGTAGGCACCGGTGCGGTTTTCTCCGATAGACTTGGTGTCATAGATGTTGAAATCAAACACTAGGCCTTGATTTTCGCTGATTGGCAGGCCCCAGTTGACGTTGCCGTACCACTTGCGGAAGTGGTCTTCTACGCGGGAGTAGTAGACGCTGGAACTCAGGTTGTCAGTGAATTCATAGGTGCCGCCAAACACATCGGCCTTGGTCAGACCTGGACCCTTGATGCGATCATCGCCGTTCCAGCCGATGCTGTCTTTGTAGGTATGAGCCTGGGCATTCAGGCGGGTGAAGTGGCCGGCATTTAATTCCAGGCCTTTGATTTCTTTGCTGGTCAGCAGGAAGCCTTCGGCTACCTCTGGCAGCAGGCGGCTGTCATCAGTTGCGAAGACTGGCATGGCAGTGAACTGACCGCCGTATTTGAGTACGGTGTCAGAGATGCGCAGCTTAACTGCACCGTGACCTTCGGAGTAGTCATCTTCTGAGCGGCCATCGGAGCCGGTGGGGAACAAACCGGTGCCGGAGGTGCCCTTGCCGCTGTCCAGTTTGAGGCCGAGCAGGCCGATTGCATCGACCCCGAAACCTACGGTGCCTTGGGTGAAGCCCGATTCAAAGGTGCCGATGAAGCCTTGGCCCCACTCTTCAGCTCGGCTCTGGCCGCTGTCGTTATTGCGAAAGTCACGGCTGAAATACAGGTTGCGAAGTTTGACGTTCAGCGCGCTGTCTTCAACAAAACCCTTGGATTCATCCTGGGAAGATGCCATTGCCAGTTGTGAGGTACCCGCGGCTACGGCCAGGGCGATAATGCTCCACTTCATCACGCGCATCGTGACTTGCTCCTTTGGTTTTTAGGAAGAGTTGCTGCCAGCCCAACTGGTTTTTTTATGCGGGCGGCTCTTTCTTTTTTTGCGTCGGCGGAATGTATATCACGATGACGCATGTTGGCGATACTTGCGAAATGAACCTTTCGGTAACTTTACGGTCATGTCGCAAACAGTGTTGTCCCTGTCGCAAATCACGTCCCGGTTTTACGGGGCGTAGAACTCCAGCGCTGTTTTGGGCGGCTTAAGGATAGGTAAAAATAATCTAACCCTCGGCGCCAGCAACTCCCTGGTTACCCATGCAGCTGTTGTTATCTGTCGCACTCACCGTGTTCAGGCTGGTGCTGTGTCGACTATGGTCAGCAATGAATGCAACAAGCGTGCACAAAGCAGTGTCGGTCTCACAAATTTTTCACCTTTTTTTACGAAAACGCCTGCAAATGCCGAAAACGCGGGGGGCTAAGATCGCTTGGTTTGATCGGTTCTGTACTAATGACATAAGGCTTTTTTCGGGTTTTCACGTGGGCGTTACTGTCGGTGCAACGGGTGTTGGGTAGATTTTGGATACTCGCTGCATTCGGCTGGAGCGGGTGGCGTCATTTTGGTGCGAAAAGTAGCGCTTCTGTTACCGTTAGATTGTTAGCTACGTAACTAAGGGGCTTTTGTTTCAATAAATTGGCGCTGCTGATGCGTGTGGCCTTGATCGGTCGTGCTCTGTCGGATGAACAGCGGTATTCTGCGTGTAGTGGTCTGCTTGGTGTCAATGCAAGTGAGACGGGTTATCGACTGTCGGGAGATGTGCCGTGTTTGTTCTGGATCCGCGCCTTGAACAGGATACGTATGTGCTGGGTGATTTTCCGCTCTGCCGTCTGTTACTGAGTAAGGATGCGAACTACCCTTGGTTTATTCTGGTGCCTCGCCGTGCTGAAGTCAGTGAGTTGTTTCAGCTTGATGGGGGTGATCAGCAGCAGCTCTGGAAGGAAACGACTGAGCTGGCTGAAACCCTCAAAGACAGCTTTGCCGCAGACAAGATGAATGTGGCAACGCTGGGGAATGTGGTCAGTCAGTTACACATGCACGTCATTGTTCGGCGTCGGAGTGATCTGGCCTGGCCTTCGCCGGTGTGGGGGCATTCGCCTGCCAGTGAGTACACGGCAGAGCAGCTTGCCGAAATTCGCCAGCGCCTGAAGATGGCGCTGGATAATGATTTTCAAGTCGTGGAGGGTTGAGCCATGTCCCTTGAGTTAAGAATCATGGAACTGGAGAGCCGCCTGGCATTTCAGGACGACACCGTTCAGGCATTGAATGATGTGCTGGTCGAGCAGCAACGTGTGGTTGAGCGCCTGCAGTTGCAAATGTCGGCGTTGCTCAAGCGCTATGAGGAGATGGTAGGTCAGTACCAGAGCGCTGAAGAGGAAGCGCCGCCTCCGCATTATTGAGAGTACCGTTCAGCGGGTACAAAAAAACCGCGATCAGCCAGGCTGTCGCGGTTTTTTATTGTGTGCAATCAGCGGCGTGGTGCGGCAATCACGTCCTCTGCCTGGAGGCCCTTGTCGCGGTTCATGACCGAGAACTCAACACGCTGGCCTTCGACCAGTACTCGGTGGCCTTCCCCGCGAATGGCGCGAAAGTGAACGAAGATGTCATCGCCAGAGTCGCGGGAAATGAAGCCGAAGCCTTTGGAGGTGTTGAACCACTTCACGGTGCCTGTATCACGATTGCTCATGTCGTAGTTGGGGGCTTGATTGTGAAGGGGGCGGGTTTTTACCAGGTTTGCGATCAGGTGGGTAATGACCGCAAGCACTGCGCAGATCAGGGCGGGCAGGCTTCCCATGTCCTGGCGGGCAAGCAGGGTGATGGTTTGCAGAACCACTGCCAGTACCAGCAGTGCGCTTGCCAGTTGTTGCAGGTGCTGACGAGGACGCGGCAGTGTTGCCACTGGAGCCAGGGTCAGGTTGAGCAGGCCGAAGAGTGCCAGGTAGACGGCGTCCGGTTGCTGCAGGAAAGGTGCCGCATCGGCTCTCAGGCTGGGTATTAAGGACAGCAGCAAAGCGGCTGCGCCCGTCAGGATGTGGACGATCTTGAACATGGTGGTTGGCTCACATTGTATAAGGAGGATCACAGGAAGAGCTGGCTCCATGGCGCGCAGGTGCACATTAGGGCGCAAAAACATGGAGGAGCAGCCTATGCGTCATGGCCTGGATGATTGGTAATGACAACACGCTACCTATTTAACAGCAAAGCTTGGGGGTTCTCAAATCGGCGGTCGGCGGCGGCTCATATGGCATGAGGTTTGGCTGATTCTGCCGCTGCAATCTGTCGCAGGGCTGCCGGGAAGGCTGCAGGGGTAGGCGAGTCTTGGTAGAGTGGCAAACATACCTGCTTGATGAGCAGGCACCATAGGAAGGGGAATGACATGGCAATTGATATCGGTATCAGTGAAGAAGACCGCAAATCTATCGTGGAAGGTTTGTCCCGTCTGTTGTCGGATACGTATGTCTTGTATCTGAAAACGCATAACTTTCATTGGAATGTCAGTGGTCCAATGTTTCGTACGCTACACCTGATGTTTGAAGAGCAGTATAACGAATTGGCCCTGGCCGTGGACTTAATTGCCGAGCGTATTCGTGCGTTGGGCTTTCCTGCGCCGGGAACTTATTCCACCTATGCGCGCCTTTCTTCCATCAAGGAAGAGGAAGGCGTGCCGTCGGCTGAAGAAATGATTCGTCAGCTGGTGGAGGGCCAGGAGGCGGTCGTGCGGACCGCGCGCGGCCTCTTTCCGCTGCTCGACAAGGTCAGTGATGAGCCGACCGCCGACCTGCTGACTCAGCGTATGCAGGTGCATGAAAAGACCGCCTGGATGTTGCGCGTGTTGTTGGATAAGTAATGTTTGGGTGTTAATCAGGCAATATTTCCTTGTCTGATTAAAAAGCCTGGCCCTTTAGGGGTCAGGCTTTTTTATTTATAACGCTGTTGTCGGCGCGCAGGGAAGTGTTTCGTCGGTAGAATTTTTATCTCGTGTCTGGCGGATTGCTCCTACGGCAATAGCGTTTTGTTCTTCTAGAATGAAAATTATGTTGGGCGCTTTATAAGAGGGCGTGCGGCGTTAGTCGCTTATTTGTTCTCTTATTTATAAAGCGTGGTACTGATATGTCTCGAATGTTGAGTCGCGATGCTCGAGGAGCACTTGGCTTTCACGGGGTGACCGTTGATCCGTTCGAAGCGGATTTCAATATGAGCCTGGCACAACCGCTGTCGCGCTCGGTGCGCTTGAATGGCTTTGCGACCTGCCTGCGACTGGAGGAGGTCTACTGGAAGATTCTTGAGCGTATTGCGGTTGCCAATGGTTGCACGGTCAATTGCGTGCTCTCTTATGTGGACCGGGAGGTGCACCTGCGCCATGGTGGCGTGAAAAATTTCAGCGGTCTGGTGCGGGTCATTTGCGTGGTCTACCTGCTTGGCAGGGCTGCCGAGGCCTAGAATCATTCGCCCGGTGGGATGCTGGCGGGCTGCACAGCCTTCCTTAACCATATATAATCGCGCTTTTTACTGCGAGGCGTAGGCCCGCAGCGTAGTTAGCGAGACGTCCTCATGCCCCTGTACGACTATCAATGTGCTTCCTGCAATCATCAGATGGAAGTGCTTCAGAAGATCAGCGCTGCCCCACTGACCGACTGTCCGGCCTGTCAGGCGCCAGCGCTGAAAAAGCTGCTGTCCGTGCCAGGCTTTCGCCTGAGCGGTACCGGTTGGTACGAAACCGATTTCAAGACCGGCGCGAAAAAGAATCTTGCAGGCGGCGACAAGGCTGACTGAGTTGAACTGCACCGGCAGGGTCTTGCACTATTAGCCCCTTGCGGCGCCAAGACCTCCACTGAATTTTCGAATGACGAGAAGCGAAACCACCATCATGATGCGCAGCCATTATTGCGGCCAACTGAACGAGAGCCTGGAAGGTCAGGAAATTACCCTTTGCGGCTGGGTCCATCGTCGCCGCGACCACGGCGGGGTGATTTTCCTCGATATCCGTGATCGCGAAGGCATGGCCCAGGTCGTGTTCGACCCGGATCGCGCAGACAGCTTTGCTGCCGCCGATCGCGTGCGCAGCGAGTACGTGGTGCAGATTACCGGCAAGGTACGTCCGCGCCCGGCCGGAGCGGTCAACCCAAACATGGCTTCCGGTGCCATCGAAGTACTGGGTTACGAACTGACCGTGCTGAACGAAGCGGAAACCCCGCCGTTCCCGCTCAACGAGTATTCCGATGTTGGTGAAGAGACGCGCCTGCGTTATCGCTTTATCGACCTACGTCGTCCGGAAATGGCCGACAAGCTGCGTCTGCGTTCGCGCATCACGTCCAGCATCCGCCGTTTCCTTGATGAAAACGGTTTCCTTGACGTCGAAACGCCAATCCTGACCCGTGCCACCCCTGAGGGTGCGCGCGATTACCTGGTGCCAAGCCGTACGCATGCAGGCAGCTTCTTTGCCCTGCCGCAATCGCCACAACTGTTCAAGCAACTGCTGATGGTGGCGGGTTTCGACCGCTACTACCAGATCGCCAAGTGCTTCCGTGACGAAGACCTGCGTGCCGACCGTCAGCCGGAATTCACCCAGATCGACATCGAGACCAGCTTCCTCGATGAGTCCGAGATCATGGGCCTGACCGAGAGCATGATCCGCAAGCTGTTCAAGGAAGTGCTGGACTTGGAATTCGGTGAGTTCCCGCACATGACCTTCGAAGAGGCCATGCGTCGTTACGGTTCGGACAAGCCAGACCTGCGTATTCCCCTGGAGCTGGTCGATGTCGCCGACCAACTCAAGGAAGTCGATTTCAAGGTATTCAGTGGCCCGGCCAACGATCCGAAGAGCCGCGTTGCCGCGCTGCGTGTCCCAGGTGGCGCGAGCATGCCGCGTAGCCGCATCGACGAGTACACCAAGTTCGTCGGTATCTACGGCGCCAAGGGCCTGGCTTACATCAAGGTCAATGAGCGCGCCAAGGGTGTCGAGGGTCTGCAGTCGCCGATCGTCAAGAACATCCCGGAAGCCAACCTGAACGTGATCCTCGATCGCGTCGGTGCGGTCGATGGCGATATCGTCTTCTTCGGTGCGGACAAGGCCAAGGTGGTCAGTGAAGCACTGGGTGCCCTGCGTATCCGCGTCGGTAACGATTTCAACCTGCACACCTGCGAGTGGGCACCTATGTGGGTTGTCGATTTCCCGATGTTCGAGGAAAACGAAGACGGTAGCTTCAGCGCGCTGCACCACCCGTTCACCGCGCCTAAATGCACCCCTGAGGAGCTTGAGGCGAACCCGGCGACTGCGCTGTCGCGTGCCTACGACATGGTCCTGAACGGTACCGAACTGGGCGGTGGTTCGATTCGTATCCACCGCAAGGAAATGCAACAGGCGGTCTTCCGTCTGCTGGGTATCGAGGCGGCGGAACAGGAAGAGAAGTTTGGCTTCCTGCTTGATGCACTGAAGTTCGGTGCACCGCCACACGGCGGCCTGGCCTTCGGCCTGGACCGTCTGGTGATGCTGATGACCGGCGCCCAGTCGATTCGTGAAGTGATCGCCTTCCCGAAAACGCAGAGTGCGGCCTGCGTCATGACCCAGGCGCCTGGCGTGGTCGATGCCAAGGCCCTGCGTGAACTGCACATCCGACTGCGCGAACAGCAGAAGGCTGAGTAAGGCGAAAACAGGGCGCATCTTCGGATGCGCCCTTGCGTTTCGGTAGTAACAAAGCTGCTGGGCATGCCCGGTAAGTGTTTCAAGCAGAATTCGGAGTTGCGTTATGGCAGGTCATTCCAAGTGGGCGAACATCAAGCACCGCAAAGAGCGCCAGGATGCCAAGAGAGGCAAGATTTTCACCAAGTGGATTCGTGAGCTGACGGTTGCTGCCAAACAAGGCGGTGGCGATCCGGGGTCCAACCCGCGTTTGCGTCTGGCACTGGACAAGGCGCTCGGTGCCAACATGAGCCGTGACATCATCGACCGCGCCATTGCGCGGGGTGCCGGTGCCACTGAGGCCGACAACGTTGAAGAGCTCAGTTACGAAGGCTACGGTCCGGGTGGCGTGGCGATCATGGTTGAGGCCATGACCGATAACCGTAACCGTACGGCTGCAGCAGTGCGTCATGCCTTCAGCAAGTGTGGCGGCAACTTGGGCACTGATGGTTCTGTGGCCTACCTGTTTGAGCGCAAAGGGCAGATATCCTTCGCTGCCGGTGTCGATGAAGACGCGCTGATGGAGGCGGCCATGGAGGCCGACGCCGATGATGTGGTCGACAACGGCGATGGTTCCTTCGATGTCTTTACCTCCTTCGCCAGCTTCTATGCAGTGCGCAGTGCGCTTGAAGCGGCGGGCTTCAAGGCCGCAGATGCGGAAATCGTGATGCAGCCGACTACCAGTGCCGAGCTGGATCTGGATGGCGCGCAGAAGGTGTTGAAGCTGATTGATATGCTGGAAGACCTGGATGACGTGCAGAACGTCTATTCCAATGCGGAAATTCCTGACGAGATCATGGAACAGCTCGCCTGAGTCTTTTGTTACGAGCTTTGTTCGAAGCCGGACCGCAGCCATTGCCTTGCACTGGCTGCGGTCCGGCTTCTGTCTTTTGACCGGCGCATCAAGGCGTCATTGTGCATGCGGGCGTTATGACTCTGATTCTTGGTATCGACCCAGGTTCGCGGATTACCGGCTACGGTGTGGTGAGACATACCGGGCGTGGCTGTGAGTATGTCGCCTCGGGTTGCATTCGCACTGGCAATGGAGAGCTGCATGAGCGCTTGCACATCGTTTATCGCGGCGTTCGCGAGATTATCCAGGCGCATGGGCCGGTAACGATGGGTATTGAGCGCGTATTCATGGCACGCAATGCCGACTCGGCGCTAAAGCTTGGCCAGGCGCGTGGCGCGGCCATTGTCGCCGCCGCCGAGGAGGGGCTGGAGATTGCCGAGTACACGGCGACTCAGGTCAAGCAGGCGGTTGCCGGTACGGGCGGGGCGAACAAGGAACAGGTGCAGATGATGGTCATGCACCTGCTCAAACTGACCCAAAAGCCACAGATCGATGCCTCCGACGCCTTGGCAATTGCACTGTGCCATGCGCACACCCGATCCAGTCTGGTGCCGCATGGGTTGGGTAGCGCCCGCAGCCGCAGCGGGCGTCTGAGGCTCTGAACGCCACATGGGTTCAGGTAGATTTTGCCGGTGCGTTGTCCCGTGCTGCTGTCTGTGCTGTTAAGGTGAGCGGCGTGTTGCTGTCACCCTTGGAAAGGATCGAAACGTGATTGGACGTTTGCGCGGGACGTTGGCTGAAAAGCAGCCTCCGCACTTGATTATTGACGTCAACGGCCTTGGCTATGAGCTGGAAGTGCCGATGACGACCTTGTATCGCCTGCCCAAGGTGGGTGAGACGGTGACCTTGCACACCCATCTGGTGGTGCGAGAGGACGCTCATCTGCTCTATGGGTTCCATGAGAAGCGTGAGCGCGAGTTGTTTCGCGAACTTATCCGGCTCAATGGTGTGGGGCCCAAGTTGGCGCTGGCACTGATGTCAGGGCTGGACGTCGATGAACTGGTACGCTGTGTTCAGGCGCAGGATGCTTCAGCGCTGGTCAAGGTTCCGGGGGTTGGCAAGAAGACGGCCGAGCGATTGCTGGTTGAGCTCAAGGATCGCTTCAAGGCCTGGGAGACCGCGCCGAGCCTGTTCGCCTTGGTGCCCAATGGCCCGCTGCCGGTTGCGCCAGTCTCCAGCGCCGAGTCGGATGCTGTCAGTGCGCTGATTTCCTTGGGTTACAAGCCGCAGGAGGCCAGTCGGGCGGTGGCCGCTGTGGACGCCAAGGGACTGAGCAGTGAAGAACTGATCCGCCGCAGCCTGAAGGGAATGATCTAAGTGATCGAAGCAGACCGTTTGATTGCAGCCACCGGGCGTGATCGAGAAGAAGTTCAGGATCGGGCTATCCGTCCATTGCGCCTGGCCGAGTACATCGGTCAGCCGGTTGTGCGCGAGCAAATGAGCCTGTTCATTCAAGCTGCTCGTGGGCGCAATGAGTCGCTGGACCATACCCTGATATTCGGCCCGCCAGGGCTGGGTAAAACCACATTGGCCAATATCATTGCCCAGGAAATGGGGGTTTCGATCAAAAGCACCTCGGGCCCGATTCTGGAGCGCCCCGGCGACCTCGCGGCGCTGCTGACCAACCTTGAGCCGCATGATGTGCTGTTTATCGATGAGATTCATCGGTTGTCGCCGATCGTGGAGGAGGTGTTGTATCCGGCAATGGAAGACTTCCAGCTGGATATCATGATCGGTGAGGGGCCGGCTGCTCGCTCGATCAAGCTCGATCTGCCGCCGTTTACGTTGGTTGGCGCTACCACGCGTGCGGGGATGTTGACCAACCCGTTGCGTGATCGTTTCGGTATTGTGCAGCGCCTGGAGTTTTACAGCACGGAGGACCTGGCGACGATCGTCAGCCGCTCCGGTGGCATTCTGGGTTTGCCAATCGAGGACGAAGGCGCATTCGAAATCGCTCGGCGCGCGCGTGGTACCCCGCGGATTGCCAACAGGCTGTTGCGTCGGGTGCGTGACTATGCCGAAGTACGTGGCAAGGGGCATATCACCAAGCCTGTCGCGGATATGGCCTTGAACCTGCTGGATGTCGACGAGCGTGGCTTTGATCATCAAGACCGCCGTCTACTGCTTACCATGATCGAAAAGTTTGATGGTGGGCCAGTCGGTGTCGACAGCCTTGCCGCGGCGATCAGTGAAGAGCGGCATACTATCGAAGATGTCCTGGAGCCATATCTGATTCAGCAGGGCTATATCATGCGGACGCCGCGTGGGCGGGTGGTGACCCGGCATGCTTACTTGCACTTTGGCCTCAACATTCCGGCTCGTGCGGGTGAGGCGGGTCGTGACGACGGTTTCGCCGCTCCGGCTGACGAGTGACAGATTTATCTCGCGTTTTCGTGGTCCTATTGCCAGGCATGGAAGGGTTGAGCTGGCAATACGACATATTCGATAAAAACAGTTGCCGGCGCGGATTGGCAAGTTCAGGAGTAAGCACTAGAGTATGCGCGCGCAAAATGGGGTTGAGCCATTCGCACATCGCTGTCGCGTCTATTACGAGGACACCGATGCGGGTGGCGTAGTGTATTACGTCAACTATCTGAAGTTCATGGAGCGCGCCCGCACTGAGCGGTTGCGTGACCTGGGGTTTGCCCAGTCGGAGTTGGCGACACAGAACATGTTGTTTGTCGTGCATTCCAGCGAGGCGCGTTATCACGCGCCAGCGCGTCTGGACGATGAATTGCGGGTGACGGCGCAGGTGCTCGAGCTGAATCGAGCCAGCTTGCGCTTCGTGCAGCAAGTCTGGCGCGAAAACGATAATACGCTGCTCTGCGAAGGGCAGTTTCTGGTGGCCTGTGTGCGCGCCGATACGTTCAAACCCAGGGCCATTCCCTCCGAGCTGCGAGCGGCATTTGTCGAAGCGGGCGGCCCGGGTACACATTCAAATGCAGGAGATTAAGCGTGGAAGCTAACGTCGTCGACCATACCTCCATGTGGAGCCTGGTCAGCAATGCCAGCATCGTTGTACAGCTGGTCATGCTGGCTTTGGTGGCCGCATCGGTAACCTCATGGATCATGATTTTTCAACGCAGCACCATGCTGCGTGCCGGTCGCCGTGCGCTGGAAAACTTCGAGGAGCGCTTCTGGTCAGGTATCGACCTGTCCAAGCTGTACCGCCAGGCTGGTAGCAACCCGGATCCGGACTCCGGCGTAGAGCAGGTTTTCCGTGCCGGCTTCAAGGAATTCTCGCGTCTGCGTCAGCAGCCGGGTGTCGATCCTGATGCGGTCATGGAAGGTGTGGGTCGTGCCATGCGCGTCGCCATCTCCCGTGAAGAGGAAAAGCTCGAGCAAAGCCTGCCGTTCCTTGCAACCGTGGGTTCCACCAGCCCTTACGTCGGCCTGTTTGGTACGGTCTGGGGGATCATGAACTCCTTCCGCGGTCTGGCCTCCGCTCAGCAAGCCACGCTGGCAACCGTTGCGCCAGGTATCGCCGAAGCACTGATCGCAACCGCGATCGGCCTGTTTGCTGCGATTCCGGCGGTTATCGCCTACAACCGTTTCGCTGCGCGCAGCGAAGTGTTGATCGGTCGTTACTACACATTTGCCGACGAGTTCCAGGCCATCCTGCACCGTAAAGTGCATACCAGCGAAGAGTGATCAGGTAAAAACCAATGGCCCGAGTTCGTCATAAACGCAAGCCGGTCGCCGAGATGAACGTGGTGCCATACATCGACGTGATGTTGGTACTGCTGGTCATCTTCATGGTCACCGCACCGATGCTCAACCAGGGCGTGAAGGTCGATCTGCCCAAGGTTTCCAGTGAAGCCTTGCCGCAGGACAACAATGTCCAGGTCCTGACCATATCGATCAAGGCTGACAAGACCTATTACTGGAACCTTGGCAGTGAAGTCGACACCGACAAGCAGATGGACAAGGCAATGACCTTGCCGCAAATGACCGACGCGGTGACCAAGATCATCGCTGCCGGACGTGACCAGGGGAAACAGACCCAGGTCTTCATCCGTGGCGACAAGTCCGTCGATTACGGCGCGGTCATGGGCGCCATGGGCGGGTTGCAGAAAGCGGGTGTCGGTAACGTTGGCCTGATTACCGAGGCGCCCTGATGCAACAGCGAGAGCCATCCGCCTCGGAAAGCTATTTCTGGCCCAGTGTATGGGCCATCGCGCTGCACGTTCTGGTGTTCGGCATGCTGTTTGTCAGTTTTGCCATGACCCCGGAGCTGCCGCCGGCCAAGCCTATCGTCCAGGCAACCCTGTACCAGCTCAAGTCCAAGAGTCAGGCGACCACCCAGACCAATCAGAAGATTGCCGGGGAAGCGAAGAAAACCGCTTCGCGCCAGACCGAAGTCGAGCAGATGGAGCAGAAAAAGGTCGAGCAGCAAAAGCAGGAAGCGGTGAAGGCTGCGGAACAAAAGAAAGAAGAAGCTGCTCAGAAGGCTGAAGCGGCCCGTGAAGCGGCTGAGGCGAAGAAAGCCGAGGAAGCTGCGAAGGCGGCCGAGTCAAAGAAAGCCGATGAGGCCAAGAAGGCCGCCGAGGCGAAGAAAGCCGAAGAAAAGCAGTTGGCTGATGTCGCCAAGAAAAAAGCCGAAGAAGAAGCCAAGAAAAAGGCTGAAGAAGAGGCGAAGAAACAGGCGGCTGAAGAAGCCAAGAAAAAAGCGGCTGAGGACGCCAAGAAAAAGGCAGCCGAAGACGCCAAGAAAGCCGCTGCCGCCGAAGAGGCGAAGAAAAAGGCAGCTGAAGAGGCCAAAAAGAAAGCCGCAGCTGATGCGGCCAAGAAGAAAGCAGTGGAAGCAGCTCGCAAGGCGGCAGAAGACAAGAAGGCTCAGGCGTTGGCCGAGCTGTTGTCCGATACCACCGAGCGGCAGCAGGCGCTGGCCGATGAGCAGGGTGACCAGGTAGCCGGTAGCTTCGATGACCTGATCCGTGCCCGTGCGGCCGAGGGATGGGCGCGTCCGCCTTCTGCTCGCAAGAACATGACGGTGGTCCTGCAGATCGGCATGTTGCCGGACGGTACCATTACCTCTGTGAGTGTTTCTCGTTCCAGTGGTGATGCACCTTTCGACAACTCGGCTGTGGCGGCGGTCAAGAATATTGGTCGCTTAACCGAAATGCAGGGCTTGAAACCGAGCGAATTCAATCCCTATCGTTCATTCAAGATGACATTCACACCTGAGGATCTAGCCTTGTGATTAACCTTCTTAGAGGACTGCTGGTCGTTCTCTGCTGTGCGGCGGGAATGGCCGTTGCAGAGGAAAAGAACATCATGGTCACCAGTGGCAGCGACCGTGCCACGCCAATCGCCGTCGTACCGTTCGGTCTGCAGGGCGGCAGCGTGCTGCCCGAGGACATGGCCGACATCATTGGCAATGACCTGCGCAACTCCGGCTACTACTCGCCGATTCCACGTCAGAACATGATCAGCCTGCCGACCCAGGCCGGTGAAGTGATCTACCGTGACTGGAAAGCGCTGGGTGCCCAGTACATCATGGTCGGCAGCATCGTGCCGTCCGGTGGTCGTCTGCAGGTACAGTACGCGCTGTTCAACGTCGCCACCGAGCAGCAAGTGCTGACCGGCAGCGTTTCGGGCAGCGTCGACCAGTTGCGTGACATGTCGCACTACATCGCCGATCAGTCGTTCGAGAAACTCACCGGTATCAAGGGTGCCTTCTCGACGCGCATGCTCTACGTGACGGCCGAACGCTTCTCGACCAACAACACCCGCTACACCCTGCAGCGTTCGGACTATGACGGTGCCCGCGCGGTGACCCTGTTGCAATCGCGTGAGCCGATTCTGTCGCCGCGTTTCGCGCCAGATGGCAAGCGCATTGCTTATGTGTCGTTCGAACAGAAGCGTCCGCGCATCTTCGTTCAGCACATCGACACTGGTCGTCGTGAGCAGATCACCAACTTCGAAGGCCTCAACGGTGCGCCAGCCTGGTCGCCCGATGGCTCTCGCCTGGCCTTCGTGCTGTCCCGTGACGGCAACCCGGAGATCTATGTGATGAACCTGGGTTCGCGTCAGATGACCCGCGTGACCAACAGCCCGGCCATCGATACCGAACCTTTCTTCGGTAAAGACGGTTCGACCCTGTACTTCACCTCCGATCGTGGCGGCAAGCCACAGATCTATAAAACCACTATCGGCAGCGGTGGCGCCGAGCGTGTGACATTCATCGGTAACTACAACGCCAACCCTAAGTTGTCGGCTGATGAAAAGACATTGGTGATGATTCATCGTCAAGATGGTTTCACCAATTTCAAGGTGGCGGCTCAGGATTTGCAGCGCGGTAGCGTAAAAATCCTCTCAGAGACCAGTCTTGATGAGTCTCCTACTGTTGCGCCTAACGGCACCATGCTAATCTACGCCACCCGCCAGCAGGGCCGGGGAGTCTTGATGCTCGTGTCGCTAAATGGCCGCGTGAGGCTCCCGCTTCCTACCGCTCAAGGCGAAGTTAGAGAACCGTCCTGGTCCCCTTACCTGAACTGACGCGGCGCTTTACGTTGTACTTAACACATTGGGGTTCATTAGGAGTTTCACGATGGAAATGTTGAAGTTTGGTAAGTTTGCTGCGCTGGCTCTGGCCATGGCCGTAGCTGTAGGTTGCTCCTCGAAAGGCGGCGACAACGCTGGCGAAGGCGCTGTCGATCCAAACGCTGGCTACGGTGCCAACACTGGTGCTGTTGACGGCAGCCTGAGCGAAGAAGCTGCTCTGCGCGCAATCACCACCTTCTACTTCGAATACGACAGCTCGGACCTGAAGCCAGAAGCCATGCGCGCTCTGGACGTTCACGCCAAAGACCTGAAAGGCAACGGCGCTCGCGTCGTTCTGGAAGGCAACACCGACGAGCGTGGTACTCGCGAATACAACATGGCTCTGGGCGAGCGTCGTGCGAAAGCTGTTCAGCGCTACCTGGTACTGCAAGGCGTTTCCCCAGCCCAACTGGAACTGGTTTCCTACGGCGAAGAGCGTCCAGTTGCTACCGGCAACGACGAGCAGTCCTGGGCTCAAAACCGTCGCGTCGAACTGCGTAAGTAATTCGATATGCGTACGTGCCGTCGTGCTGTAACCGTCCTGGCTCTCTTCCTGCCTTTGCTGGCCTGGGGTGAGGTTCCTGTTGTTGATGACAACGCTGGCTATAACGGCGCAAGCAGTTATCCGCCCGCGGGTTATGGTACGAACGGCGCCTATGCCGGGGGAGGGGTTTCGGCCCCTGCCTCGGCACAGGGTCAGCTCTTCATGCAACTGCAGCAGATGCAGGAGCAGATAGAGCGTCAGCAGAACAGTATCGAGATTCTGCAAAACGAAGTAGCGCGTTTGAAACAGGAAGGCCTGGAGCGTTACCAGGACCTGGATCGACGTATTGGAAGCGGTGCTGCACCTGCCGCGACTCCTGAGAATTCTGTTGCCGGTGGCGCCAGCGCCGCCGTCGACAATAGCGCAGCGCCGGCTTCTCAGCCTGCTGCCAGCTCCGAGCCGGGTGATCCCGCCAAAGAGAAGCTGTACTACGACGCTGCCTTCGACCTGATCAAGGCCAAGGACTTCGACAAGGCCAGCCAGGCATTCAATGCCTTCCTGCGCAAATACCCGAATAGTCAGTATGCCGGCAATGCCCAGTACTGGTTGGGTGAAGTCAACCTTGCCAAGGGCGACCTGCAAGGTGCAGGTCAGGCCTTTGCAAAGGTCAGCCAGCTGTATCCGAAGCACAACAAGGTGCCGGATTCACTGTATAAACTGGCCGACGTAGAGCGTCGACTGGGGCATACCGATCGCGTCAAGGGCATTCTGCAGCAAGTGGTCAATCAATACCCTGGTACCTCGGCCGCACAACTGGCCCAGCGTGACCTGCAGAAGCTCTAAGTCAACGGCTTAAAAGAAAACCCGCGCTTGTCGCGGGTTTTTTCGTTAGAATTTGCGCCCTTTATTTGAATACGCTGCTGCGAACTACGCGATGACGGGTTCGTAGCGGTGCCTGACGGAGGCGGACAGCCTGTTTAGCTGTTACGCCCGTGGCGACTATGCAAGACACACTACGTATTACCGAAGTTTTTTACTCGTTGCAGGGTGAAACGCGTACCGCTGGCCTGCCCACGGTGTTTGTTCGTCTCACTGGCTGCCCTTTGCGCTGCCAATACTGTGACAGTGCCTATGCTTTCAGTGGCGGCACGTTGCGTACCCTGGACTCCATTCTCGAGCAGGTTGCCGGCTTTCGTCCGCGCTATGTCTGCGTTACTGGCGGTGAGCCTTTAGCGCAACCGAATGCCATCCCGTTGCTACAAAAACTCTGCGATGCCGGCTACGAGGTCTCCCTGGAGACCAGTGGTGCACTGGACATTTCAGCCGTCGACCCGCGTGTTAGTCGCGTCCTTGACCTGAAAACCCCCGGCTCCATGGAAGTGGCGCGCAACCGCTACGAGAACATCGAACTGTTGACGGCCAACGATCAGGTCAAGTTCGTGATCTGTTCGCGCGAAGACTACGACTGGGCCGTTTCCAAGCTCATTCAGTACGGTCTTGATCAGCGGGCGGGGGAGGTGCTGTTTTCGCCAAGCCATCATCAGGTGCGGGCAACTGATCTGGCCGACTGGATCGTGGCTGACAATCTGCCGGTACGTCTCCAGTTGCAGCTGCACAAACTGCTCTGGAATGACGAGCCCGGACGCTGACAGGGGAGTAATGCAATGACTGAGAAACGTGCGGTAATTCTATTGTCCGGCGGCCTTGATTCTGCCACGGTGGTCGCGATGGCCAAGGCAGAAGGCTATAGCTGTTACACCATGAGTTTCGACTACGGTCAGCGCCATCGCGCCGAGCTTGATGCGGCGGCACGGGTTGCCCGTGATCTGGGAGTGGTCGAGCACAAGGTGATCGGCCTGAACCTCAACGGTATTGGGGGCTCGGCCCTGACCGACAGCAGCATCGACGTACCTGAGGCGCCGAGTGAAGGTATCCCGGTGACCTATGTGCCGGCGCGCAATACCGTATTCTTGTCGCTTGCACTGGGCTGGGCCGAGGTGCTGGAGGCGCGGGATATCTTCATTGGCGTCAACGCGGTGGATTACTCTGGCTACCCGGATTGCCGGCCCGAGTTTATTGAGGCGTTCGAGCGCATGGCCAACCTGGCGACCAAGGCCGGTGTTGAAGGTCAGGGCTTTAGAATTCAAGCGCCGCTGCAGAACTTGAGCAAGGCGCAGATCGTCCAGGCCGGTATTGCCCGGGGTGTCGACTACAGCCTTACCGTTTCTTGCTATCAAGCCGATGAGCAGGGGCGTGCCTGTGGAAAATGTGACAGCTGCCGCCTGCGCGCCGAAGGCTTCAAGGCTGCCGGTGTAGCAGACCCAACGCATTATTTTTGATTTTTTTTACATGAGGTGTTGATTTCTCGTTAGAAATCAGTATTATACGCCTCATCCAACGGGTCGTTAGCTCAGTTGGTAGAGCAGTTGGCTTTTAACCAATTGGTCGTAGGTTCGAATCCTACACGACCCACCACATACAGTCTGATATGTTAAATCCAATTATTGGTTTAACTGGTCAGGCACGAAAAGCCCGCTTCCTTAAAAGGAGCGGGCTTTTTCGTTGTGCGCCAGGCATGGCGCGTTGCGCGTTAGCGCAACCCGTTTGGCTGTGGTGGCTGAATGGGTGACTT
>NZ_PJQQ01000036.1:0-45930 GCF_002858665.1 Pseudomonas sp. FFUP_PS_473 | reverse complement strand
AACGTTCACAACACCAACGCACCACTGACCAACAGCATCACGGACATCAGTGGCGGCAACTACGAGAAAGTAGAAGCCGTTGGTAAGCCGTCCACGACTGTCACCGATGGTCCAGGCACGCAGGATTCGACTGGCCTGAGCGTCAGCGCAACTGGCGAAGTGACTGAAGGCGGCAAGATCGTCTACACCGTATCGCTGACCAACCCGGCCGGCACGGAAATGAAGGTGACCCTGAGCAACAACCAGGTCGTCACCATCGCCGCCGGTGCGAAAGAAGGTTCGATCACGGTTGATGCTCCATCCGACGACGTCTACAAAGACGGCGAAACGCTGAACGTCACCATCACCGGCAGCACCGGTGGTGACTTCGAAAGCCTGGTGACCAGCCCAACGGCGGCAGTGACCACGGTAACCGACACCATCGACACCACCACCGTGACCCTGAGCGCCACACCAAGTGCGGTCGAAGGCGGGCTTGTTGTGTACACCGCAACCGTGACTTCGCCGGTTACTGGTACCCCGGTCACTGTGACCTTGGCTAACGGCCAGACCATCACTATCCCGGTGGGTGAGTTGTCGGGCTCGGTACCTTTCACTGCGCCGAACGATGTGATCAATGGCCACGAGCCGCTGACCAACAGCATCACTGACGTCAGTGGCGGTAACTTCGAGGCGTTGGTTCCGGATGGCAAGTCTGTGACCACCGAGGTCACAGACACTATCGACAACACTAACCTGATTTTGAGTGCGACCGGCTCTGTGGCTGAAGGTGGCAATATCACTTACACCGCATCGCTGAGCAATGCGGCGGATACCCCGGTCACCGTGACATTGTCCAACGGCAAGACGATTGTGATTGCCGCAGGTGAAACGTCAAACAGCATCACCATCGCTGCACCTTCTGATGATGTGCATCTGGATGCAGGGAACGTCAGTGCGTATATCACCGGTGCCACCGGCGGTAACTTTGAGAACCTGTCTTACACCCAGACACCAGCGGTCACCAAGGTCACCGATACCATTGACAGCACCACTGTCAGCATTACCGGCACGAACTCGGTCGTTGAAGGTGGCACTGCCACTTACACCGTGTCGCTGAGCAATCCGCCACTTACGGATGTCATCGTCAAGTTGAGCTACAGCGGTACCGCGGCCAATGGCTCCGACTTCACCGGTGTTGCAACGGTGGTCATCAAAGCGGGCTCCAGCAGCGCAGACTTCAGTATCCCAACCATCAAGGATGCGGCCACTGAAGGCACCGAGAGCTTCACCGTCAAGATCGATTCGGCCAGTGGTGGTCGGTTCGAGAACCTGGTGGTTGATAGCAACGCGGGCAGTGTTACCACGCAGATCTTTGAGCCTGCGCCGATTCTCGACCTGGATGGCAACAACTCCAGTGGCTCGACCGGTGCTGACTACAACGTGACCTTTACTGAAGGTACTACCGGCCCGGGCGTTTCGATTGGCGACGTCGACGTGAAAATCGCCGATGTCGACAGCGACTTCATGATGGGCGCTACTGTCACCTTGACCAACCGTCAGCCAGGCGATCACTTGAACCTGGGTAACAGCGTCAACGGCATCTCCATCAATGCCAACAGCACGGATGGCCAGGTCGTGTTGACCTTGAGCGGTAAGGCGACCCTGGAGGATTACATCCAGGCAATCAAGAACATCAGTTTCACCAACAACTCGGACGACCCGAGCACCACACCACGGGTGATCACGGTTACCGTCACCGATGGCGTCAATACCTCCAACACTGCGACTACGACAGTCAATGTGACGGCGGTCAATGATGCGCCGGTTGCGGCAGGCGGCGCTGTCACTGGTAGTGAAGATGCACCGCTGACCTTGAATTGGAGTGACTTCAATGTCTCCGATGTGGACAGCGCGCTGTCCAGCCAGGGTATTGTCATCACCAAGCTGCCGGCCGATGGTGTCTTGCAGTACAAGGATGGCTCGACCTGGAAGACCATGACCGACAGTGATCTCGGCAAGGTCTTCAGCAAGGCTGACATCGACGCCGGCAAGCTGCAGTTCATGCCGGACAAGAACGAGTCGGGCTCCGATGCCTTCAGTGGCAATGGTGTCGGCGACCAAAAGGCCGACTACGCGCAGATCCAGTACAAGCCAACTGACGGCCAGACTCAGGGCAGCGAAGCCACGCTGAAAGTGGACGTGACCCCCGTAGCAGACAAGCCAGGCCTGACCATCGGCGGCAACGGCGTGGCCTCGACCGGCCTGATCAAGGAAGTCTGGAATAACCTCGGTGGTTTGGGCACCAGCGGTAATGGCGCCGATGCCGCAACGCTGAAGTCGGTGATCGATGCGGCCGGCACACCTAACAGCACTACGATCGCCACTGATGTGGCATCGACTGGCAACGTAAGCCCTGGTATCGCCACGAAAGTGTCGGGCCTGATCTACCTGGAAGCTGGTAGCACCTACACCTTCAAAGGTGTCGGTGATGACAGCCTGGCGGTGTCGATTGGTGGCAATACCGTGGCTAGCACGACCTGGGGCGCGGGTGGCCAGCTTAATGGCAGCTTCTCACCGACCAAGAGCGGTTACTACACCGTTGATATCTACCACTACAACCAGGCGGGCCCAGGTAGCTACGACGTCAACCTGTCAGTCAATGGCGGCACTGCTGTAGACCTTAGCAGCGCGGGCGTTCCGATCTACACCAGTACTGCGGACCTGACCAACGCCGGCGTTACCCTGTCTGATCTGCACGGCAGCAACGGCGATGGTTACTACGATGGTTACAAACTCAACGAAGGCGCTGAGAATGGCACTGTCAAACTGTCCTCGATCAACACTTCGTTGACCGATACCGATGGTTCTGAGGTGCTGAGCGTCAAGCTGGGTGGTATTCCAGCCGGCTCGGTACTGAGCGATGGTGCAGGCCACACCGTGACCGTCGGTGCTTCCGAGGTGAACGTCACCGGTTGGAACCTGGGCAGCCTGAGCATCAAGCCGCCAGCGTACTACCACGGTACTTTCGACGTTAAAGTCACCTCGACTTCGACCGAAACGGCCAATGGCAGCACTGACTCCCGCGATGGCACCATCAAGGTGACCGTGTATGAGGACAAATACGCTCTCAATAACGGCACCGAAAATAATGACAACTTGTCGGGCACTGACAATAACGACGTTATCGTGGCTGACATCAACGGTCTGCATGTTGTCCAGGGCCAGAACTACAACCTGGCGTTCATTGTCGACACGTCCGGGAGTATGGGGTCATCCGGTATTGATGCCGCACAGAAGGCATTGCAGAACGTGTTCACGACGCTGACCAACAGTGTCAAAGGCGCAGGTGCTGGTGTCGTCAACATTCTGTTGGTGGACTTCTCTGAGCAGGTCAACACCACTATTTCCGTCAACCTCGCCGATAGCTCGGCTCTGACTACCCTGACGGCGGCCCTGCAGAAGTTCTACGCAGGTGGCAACACCAACTATGAGGACGCTTTCAAAACTACGGCCAACTGGTTCCAGACGCTCAAAAACACGGGTGTTACAGGCGAAAACCAGACGTTCTTCATCACCGATGGACAGCCTAACCGGTTCCAGAGTGGTGAGCAGACGGACCCAACGTTCCGGGGATCTTCTTATACGTTGGATGGTGTCCTGGGTTCGTTGAACTACAAACTGGGCGATGTTTTTGACAAGAAGATGGTTGGTGATTACAACCGAATCACGATTGATGCTCAGGGCAACCTCAAGGCCGAGTACTGGACGGGGAAAAAGTGGAGCGCAGACAGCAATGCCTCTGGCCAATTGCATGCTGAGGGCAACGGTACCTATGAACTGTCGTACGTAGCCCAAGAGTCTTGGTATAACAGTGGCGAAACCTACACCAACTCACATGACAGTTATTTGCTGCTTGCCAACCTGTCCAAGGTTGAGGCCATTGGTCTCAAAAGCGGGATTAGCGAGACCGCCCTGGCTCCGTACGACAGTGATGGCAAACCGCAGACCAACATTGACCCAAGCAAACTGGCTGAAGCGATCCTCGGGCATACCGAAGCCACTCAGCCGGGTAACGACACAGTCAACGGTGGTGACGGCAATGACATCCTGTTTGGTGATCTGGTCAGCTTCGACTCGATTACCGGTAACGGTGTCGAGGCCATCCAGGCGTATATCGCGCAGAAAACCGGCCTGAGCCTGGCGGATGTCGATGGCCGCGTAGTGCACCAGTACATCGCTGAGCACACTAGCGAATTCGACGTGTCGCGCACCAACGATGGCAATGACAACCTGTTGGGAGGTGATGGCAACGACATCATCTTTGGTCAGGGCGGTAACGACACCCTTGACGGTGGTAAGGGCAACGACATCCTGTTCGGTGGAAGCGGTACCGACACCTTGATTGGCGGTGAAGGTAATGACTACCTGATCGGCGGCAAGGGCGATGACATCCTGACCGGCGGTAGCGGTGCCGACACCTTCGTCTGGAAGGCCGGTGACGTGGGTAACGATGTGATCAAGGACTTCAAACCCGCCGAAGGTGACCGTCTCGACCTGAGCGATTTGCTGCAAGGCGAGAAGGGCAGCACCATCGACAATTACCTGAAGCTCACGACCGTCGATGGTGTTTCTACACTGCAGGTCAGTTCCGAAGGCAAGCTCAATGCCGCCGGTGGAACGGCCAATGCTGATGTCACCATCAAGCTGGAAGGGGTGAACTGGTCTAATACCACGATCAACTCGTTGATCTCCGGTGCAGACCCGACCATCAAGATCGATCACTCCAACAGCTAATCCCTGTGCCAGCGGCAGCCCTACCCGGGTTGCTGCTGGCCTCGGGCCTTTCCCTATACCGTCTTCGCGGCGCATACTGGCGCGCCGGGCGCTACTGCCCGGCGGGCTTGGCCTATGCTGCTGATGGCGGATATGGACTGACACACACGAGGGGTACCCCATGTTCTACGTGCAACGCGATGCACAGGGCCAATTGCTCCGGGTAGAAGCTGCAGCTTATGCCGACGCTACGGAAACCTTGCCAGCCGACAACGCGGAAATTCAGAAGTGGTTTGCTGACGACGTGCTGGAAGGCAGCCTTCAGCAACTCAAGCAAAGCGACCTGGACATGATCCGGGTACTGGAAGACTTGATCGATGTGCTGACCCGCAAAGGGCTGATCAGCATCACCGACTTGCCAGAAGGCGCCCAAGGCAAGCTGCTAGGGCGCTCCCAGGCACGTATCGCCCTGGGAGGCCTGACCCGCCTGTTGGTCGACGATGAAGACGACGGTGCAGGGCTGATCTGAAATCAGCCCTCGGCTTCAGTCTCCGCGAATGTAATGCTCCAATTGCTGGATAAGGTCCGCTTGTTCAGCAATGGCTGCCTTGACCAGGTCGCCAATCGACAGCAGGCCCAGCAGCTCACCGTTCTCCACCACCGGCAGGTGACGCAGGTGGCCGTCGGTCATCATGCTCATGCAGGTATCGATGTTCTGATGCGGCCCTACCGTAATCACGGGCGCACTCATGATTGCGCTGACCGGTGTGCCCACCGATGAACGCCCCTTCAGTACCATCTTGCGCGCATAGTCGCGTTCACTGATTACGCCGACCACTTTGCCGCCTTCAACGACGGGCAAGGCACCGACGTTCTTTTCAGCCATCACCCGCAGCGCATCAAGCACCATCTGGTCAGGGGCAATAGTGTGAACCTGCTGATGCTGCTGGGACTTCAATTTCAGGAGCTGTGCCACGGTTTTCATAGGGAGCCCTGCCAAGTGGTGGTAGTGACGATCGATAGCTAAAGAATCGTGCAGTAATCACCACAGGGCAAGGTTGAAAGCGGCATTGGTCCGATTGAAAAGCGTCATTGGCGTAAAGTTCGGATCGTCGGCAGGGCGGTCATTCACAACGTACGCCACTCGACACTTCCAGGCTGGCTTCTTGCAGTGCTGCAGCCACGGCTGCCGCATCATTGGCTGTGTAGACACGGCCGCCGGTATTTTCGGCCGCGCAGTTCGAGCCCGTACTGGCACTGATGTTGACGACATTGATCCGCAGTCGCGGCTGTGCCTGGGCTATCTGACGGGACACCTTGCAGACGCTTTGGCCACAGCTGTCGCTGCCGTCGACAAACATCACAATCACCCCGTCGCGGTCACGACCGTTCATCTGCCGGGCTGCCGCTTCAAGGCTGATGCCCAACCCGGTACCGCCCTTGGCATCGAGTTTCTGGATCAGCTCTGTGAGTTGTGGACGTTTGTCTCGGTCGAATACGCCATGGTCCAGTGGTGCGCGGCAACCGTTGAACGTCACCAGACGCATGTCTATGTCTTTGTCCAGGTTCTCCACCAACGTGCCGAGTGAGTTCTTGGCGACCTCCATACGCGTGACCCGTTGTGGGCCTTTGGACGCAAGGTAATCCTCCAGCAGCGGGACTTTTTGCAGCAGGTCGATGTACCACGGGTCACTTTCTTGTTTGACCCGAATACGGCTGTCCATCGAGCCTGAGGTATCGAGTACCACGGAAAACTCGGCGGCCTGTGAAGGGGTACCTGGAACGCAGGCAAAGGTAGGGCGTCCTGGTGCTACCCACCATTGGTGGATTGAAGGCCACCACGCGTACATCCACCAGAGCGCTGCCAGTAGCAGTAATCCCAGTAACCAGGGCCACATGAGCCAGCGTCGAGGTGGAGACACCGTGCGTGGTGCCGGGGCCGGTTTCGGGGCCGCAGGTTTGGTCGGTGCAGTGACTGGAGCCGGTTTCGGCTTGTGAGCTACAGAGGGAGTCTGCAGCGGGGCCGGTTGCTGACCCCAGCGCACCACCAGTGGCTCGCCATTGACGCTGTAGAGATTGTCGAGGTCGGGTGCCCCGATCAGGCCGCGCAGAGCCTTGGCCGCCTGCTCCTGACCCCGCCGTTCCAGCTCCAGGGCCAGGTGACCCACTGAGGTCTGGCGTTCTTCATAACGCATCAACAACGCTGCCTGCTGTTCACGGTTCAACGTGGCGTAGAGGTGTGGCTGCCCGGCAAGCGCTGACCACCACTCCAGCGCGCCACCCTTACCTTGGCGGGGTATGGCATAGAGGTGAGCAATAGTTGGCGGAAAGTGCTGGTGAATCAACGCTACCGTCTGATCCAGAGCCTGTGCGCTGTCCTGGCTTGCGTGGGCATCGCGGGTTACCCGTTGCATACGTTCATTCCTTACAATCAACAGGCATTAGTCACAATTGGCGCTGCCGGAAACCTCTTGGCTGGCGTCTTGCAGGGCCTTCGCCATTTCCACGGCATTGTTTGCTGAATACACCCGGCCACCGGTGCTGTCAGCGATGCAACTGGCCAGGCTGTTGTTGCTGATGTTGACCAGGTTGACCCGCAACCGTGGTTGTTCTCGGGCAATACGTTGCGCCACGTCGCAAGCGTTTTGGCCACAACCGTCTGCACCATCGACGAACATTACGATTACCCCGTCGCGGTCACGACCATTCATCGTGCGCGCTGCGCTTTCCAGGCTTGCCGTGAGTGCAGTGCCATCGTTGGCCACGAGGCCTTTAATGCCTTGGATCAAGGCCGGGCGTTGGGCAAGACTGAACTGGCCATGGTCGATTGGCGCGCGGCAGCCATCAAAGGTCACGATGCGCATGTCGATGGCCGGGTGCAGGTCGTTCACCATCTGGCTCAACGCGCTCTTGGCCACGTCCATGCGTATTGGGCCTTGGGTTATCCGGGCCAGGCGCTCAGGGTCGGCTCCGTCCTCTTGACCAAGGGTGAAAAACCATTGCTCGTCCTCGAGCGTGGCATCCACGCTCAGTTGCATTGAGCCGGAGGTATCGAGGACTACGGAAAACTCAGGGGGTTGTACCTGTGGGTCTTTAACGCAGGCGAAGTGCTGCGGCTGGGGTGTATTCAGCCAACGTTGCAGGTAAGGCCAGCCAATCCACAGCGCGAGCAGTAGCGATAGCAGCAAGAGTAATGGCAGCAGGAACCAAGGCAACCAGATCCACGTTCGCCGACGCACAATTGGTGCGGCTGCTTGCGGAGTAGGGCCTGGTGCAGGCCTAGGTTCAGGGTCACCCCAGCGCACCAACAGCGGGTAGCCATTGATGCTGTAAAGGTTGTCGAGGTTCGGTGGCCCTACCAGTCGCCGCAGTGCGCTAGCTTCTGTGCCCTGGCCGCGACGTTCCAGTTCGTTGGCCAATTGCGTGACCGCGTCTTGGCGCTGCGCATAGATCTCCAGCAACGCCTGTTGCTCATCGGCGTTGAGTTCGCGGTACTGGCGTGGCTGTCCGGTCAGTTCCGACCACCATTCACGGGCGCCATCGGCGCCTTTTCGTGGCACCGCATAGAGGTGAGCAACGCTGGGTGGAAAATGCTTGGCGATAATCGCTACGGTGTGTTCGAGCGAGGCTAAGCCGTCCTGGCTCGTGCTGGCATCACGGATAACCCGTTGCATGAGGATGTCCTGAAAAGGACCGGCAGCCGAAGCTGCCGGTTATAGGCTTACTCGTAACCGAGGCTTAGCTGGAGGCGACTGACCTGCTGCTGCAGAGCTTTCAGTTCTTGCTTGCGGGCCTCGACCTGGGCGGCGTTGGCCGTGTTGGCAGGTGCGTTCTGCGAGGCCTTCATCCGCTGTTCAAGGCCCGCAATCTGCTGTTGCACGTCGCGCTTGTTGGCATGCCGGGCCTTGAGCGTTGCCAATAGACCATTGAGAGACTTTTCCAGGCTAGCCTGCTGACGTTGTACGGTTGCCAGGTCCTGGCGGGTCGACGTCTGCTGCGCGCTGAGCTGAGCATACACGTCGTTGAACTGACGGTTCTGCTCACGGGCATCGACCAAGGCCTGCTCGCTGTTGCGCACCTGCTCACTGTAACCACCGCCGTAGTCGCAGTTGAGCTTCTTGATCATGCTGACGTCGCTGTCGGAGGCATTGCACTGTGACGCAGTAGTAGCGCATCCGGCCACTGAGAGCAGGACCAGAATGCAAAGGCTGAGGCGTAGGTACATAGCGTGCTCCTTAGCCCAGGGTAATTGCCGAGCGCTGGCTGTAGAGGCCGTCGACCTCCTGCTGCAGGGCAACGACCTTGTTGTTCATCTTGGCAATTTCTGCCTCGACCTTCTGCACCTCAGCCTGGTTGGCGCCGCCTTCTCGCTCAAGCTTGGCGACCTTCTCAAATTCGGTGACACGGGCTTTCATGTTGTTTACGTCTTTGCGCATCAAGGCAATGTTGCTGTCGATGGCGGCAACGTCTTGCTGAGCCTTGGCCTTGTTAACCGTCTTGGCTTGAATATCGCGTTGCAGGGCGGCGATTTGTTGCTTGTCGTCGTTGATCACGCGCTGCAGAGTGTTGGTCCGCTCGGCAACCTTGGCTGTTTCCTGTTGAACATCGGTGGTCATCATCGTCAGGCGCTGGTTGGTGTCGGAGTACTGGGCACGACGCTGATCCAGGTAGTAGTTGGCGCCCATGGCCACGCCACACGCGGCAAGGCCGGCGACGATGGCGCAGGTAGCTTTGTTGCTCGAGTTCGACAGGGTGCAGGCGAGCACGCCACCGGCTGCGGCGACAGCACAGGCCTGATAGCCCGAGGTGGTGAAAAACTTGGCATCGTTGCCGGAGGTCAGCCGTGGGTCTGCGTTGCTGCTTCCACCCAACATTGAGCTACCGGTACCAGCACAACCGCTCAGCACTAGGCTGACTACTACCATCACACTGACCCAAATCCGGGAGATGCCTGCTTTATTGGTATTCACGTTCGCGTTCCTTGACTCGTTGTTGATCAGAGGGTTACGGCCTTGCAGCTGTTGAGCCAGGCTGCAGTGTCGATTTTCTGGGTTTTGAGGAATTCGGCCTGGTTAGCCCAGTGGGTACGTAGGTAAGGCATTAGCTCCTTCAGGTTCTTGTTGGCCTTGAGCGTGCCCTCCAGCACCGGCACTTGCGCTTCCAGCAGGGGCTTGCCATAGAGCGACCCGGACTCCACCAAAGAGCTGGCGTAGTAACGGCTCAGCTTGTGCAAGCGCGTGCTCTGTTCTTCGAGCTTGGTTTTGCGCATGCCGCAGGTGGGGTCTTCTTCGCCGGCCTTGCAGTTGCTGGCATAGTTCTTCTGCAGGAAGTCGAGGTACTGGCCGTCGTCGAGCATCTTGGTACAGAGGAAAGCGCCGAGGTTGAGGCTGGCGCGGATCGCCTGATCGCGAGCTTCCTGCTGTTGCTGGTTGCTCGCCCGCAGCTGGTTTTCTACGGTCTTGAGCTGGTCTTTCAGGCCTTGGTCATCAACCTTCGAGGCGAGGTCTTCCAGGGCTTTCACGGTGCCTTTGTCCTTGGCGTGTCCGGTGGGTTCATCGCCGCCCAGCTTCTTCCAGCTACTCTCAATACTGCTGACGCGTTCGCGAGAGGTCATCGTGGGCGACACTAGCACCAAGCGCATGCCTGTGGTTTTGCTGGTCACCGGGCCTTCGGCGTTGTAGTACGGCTCTTCTTCACGCAGCGCCGTGCGTAGCTCGCCCTCGGCAGTCAGGTAGTTGCCTCCGCGCACCACATAGCCGCCGGCCTGCCCGTGCTGGCGATCCAGTTTGTTCAAGTGAAAGGGTTCAAACATCATCTCGCTGGCGTTGCCAAGCATGTCGTGCAGGCCCAGGGGGTTTGCTTTGAGCAGCCCGCTGAGCTGCAGTTTGCCGTTCGACGACTGGGCGCCAGCAAACCATTCGTAGGCATTCAAACCCTCGGGCATCGGGTAGCGAGCATCGCGAAACTCAGCGGTACCGACCTGCAGCCCACCGCGCGCTGCGTACTCCCATTCGACCTCGGTGGGCAAGCGCAGAAAGCCCTGGGCGCCATCCTCCTTGGGCAGTTTTGCGGCAGCATTGGCGCGCAACCAGCGGTTGTATTTATCGGTTGCTTGCAGTGCATCGAGCCAGCTCAGCGACACCTCCGGCAGGCGCAGCTTGTTCGACGGCGTCGGGCAGGTTTCGTCCGTCAATGCACGGTATTGCAACTGCGTCATTTCATACTTGGCCATCAGGTAGTAGCGCGATTTCTCACCTTTCGCGCTGGTGAAACTACCGGCGATAAAGGCGGGTCGGGTCTGCTCGACATAACCCCACTCGGCACTGTCCTGGCCAATGTTGATTGGGTAGTCGTCTAATGGTCCGGCCAGAGGGATCAGCACCTTGCGAAACACCATCGACCCTTCGCAGGGCATGGGTAGCACTACATCGTCGGTGTCGGGCATGGGGTTATAGTGTTTCTCCTCCCAGGCCGCAGCCGAGGCTTGCATCAGGCAGCCGAAACTCAGGGGCAAGAACAGTAGACGGCCGTAGGCTTTAGAGCTCACGCAGACTCTCCGCAGGTTGAATTCGAATGGCTCGCAGGGCGCCGATCATGGCGACCAGCGCGGCGACTAGGAACGCGAGGAGCAGGGCGGTCAGGCCGTGCCCAAACGTGATGTGGCAGATGAACGTGCCAGTAGCCTGGCTGCTGCCCAGCAAGTGATCGAACAGTACGCTGCCAGCAAAATAGCCAGCGAGGCCGCCGATGTAACCCACAGCGCTGAGCAGCAGTGCCTGCAGCACCACATAGCCGGCCACGGCAAGGCTGCCGAAGCCCAGCAGGCGTAATACTGCGAGGTTACGGCGTTTGCGGTCGATATTGGCCAGGAAGGCACCGACCAGCGAGGCGATGCAACCGATCAGTGCGGCACCGGCAATCACCCCAAAGATCAGCCCCAACACATGGTTGATCGCTTTGACGCTATCGATCTCAGCGAGACGACTGCTGGTTTCCACATGTTGCTCGTTGAGCCAGCGCTCCAACGCTTCGACGTTGTCGATGTCTTTGGCATAGACCCTGGCCCGGGCATAACCAACCTTCACGCTGTCCAGCAGTTGGCCGCTGGTGCTGCCCAGGATCGGCACGCGATAGCCGTCACGGAAGTACTCTAGGTCGAGCAGCAGTTCGGGGCTGACAAAGGCTGCAGGGCGGGTAAAGCGTGCGGGCTCCAGCACGGCCTGCACCTGCAGTGTTTGCTCGCCGCGTTCGTTGACACCGTCCAGACGGCGGGCGACGCGAAGCCGAATGTTGTCGCCGGCCTTGGCGGCCAGGCGTTCAGCTGTACGGGCACTGAGAATGACCTGGTTGCCTTGTACTGCACTCAAAGGCGTGTTGAGTAGTGGGTCGCCGGCTTGGGTGGGAATAATCTCGATGTTATCGGCAAAGCGCCCACGCTCGCCCTGCAGGTCGGCCTGGGTGTTCAGCGAGCGAGTTTGACCAATGGCAAAACCGACTTCCGGGCGCTGGCGCAAGCGTTCCAGCCAGTCGAGGTCGTAATGGCTGCTGCTGAGCATCTTCACTTCAAGGTTGCGCGGGTCGCTCAGCAGTTCCTGTTGCAGTTGGCTGACCACGCCATGCTTGAGCCCGAACAGCAGCAACAGGGGGGCGATCACCGCCATTAGCGAGGCTGCCATGCACAGCGAGACCTTGCGGTCATGCCAGAGATCGGCCACCGAAAGCTGCATCAGCAGCCCCAGCTGTTTAAACCAGGGGTTCAAAGCGTGTTTCTCCTTCCCCATTCACTGCGCACAGTCGCGGTAGGCCGAACTGATCGATCAATGCCCAGTCATGGGACACCACCAACGCGCTGAGGCCCAGCTCGTTGACCAGGCTCAGTAGCAACTCGAACAGGCGCTGAGCATTGTGTGGGTCCAGTGCGGCGGTGGGCTCATCGGCCAACAGCAGCTGTGGCTCGTGGGCGATGGCGCGCACACAGGCCACGCGCTGGCGCTCACCGATGGACAGGGACTGCGGGTACTTGTCGAGCAACGGCTCAAGGCGCAGGACTTCAATCGCTTTCTCGACGGCATGACTGCGGCTGGAGAGGCCGAGTAGGCGCCGTGGTAACTGGATGTTGTCGCGTACCTTGAGAAACGGCAGAAGGCCACCGTTCTGCAACACGAAACCGAGCTGTCGGGAGCGTAATGCGGCCAGCGCCGGCTGCTGGTTCTCAGCCAGCAACTGGCGTACATCCACCGCCTCACGTCCAAGGCGATAGTGGTTCAGTTGCTGAGGCGCCAGGAGCAAGCCGATGGCTTCCAGCAGGGTGCTCTTGCCGCAGCCGCTCTCGCCGGTAATGGCACGAATTTCACCGTGCTCCAGGTGCAGCTCATTGAGCCGCACCCGATGAGCCTGGGCGCCTTCCCCGCGCGCTACCAACAGTCCTTTGATGTCAAGCATGGGGCTCAGGGCATCATTTCGAGCGGTACCGGATAGACGTTATCGCGGCTATCACTACCGGGTGCCAGTGCAACCCAGCGGTCCACGTCGGCGTTGTAACGCTGGTAGTGGCGCAGCTTGGTACTCAGGCTGCGGATAAACTTCTCCTGAGCAAGGCCGTCCCAGCCTTTCCAGGTTTCTTCATCCAGGTTCAGCACGTCGCTGTGGTACGGCAGGTCTTCCAGGTACTCACCCAGCACGCCCAGGTCCGCAACACGGGTGTTGGCACCCTGTTTCAGTTGGTTCGGGTCGGCACCCATGGTGGCGGCTACCGAGCGCAGGCGGGTAAACATCTCGCTGGGCGAGATCATGCCTTCGTTGGCTGCGTCCAGAATCTGCTTGAGTACATCGCTCAAGTCACTGAGCTGAGCTTTGGTCAGCAGCACACGCACATCGGTGGTCGGCAGGTTCTGCTTGATCAGGTCACGGTCGCTGATCCAGGCCTGGAACACGGGTGGTGCTTTGGTTCCGGTGGTTTTACCGAGATAGGCAAGTTGCATGGCATGGCCGATCAGCGCGGCGTCTTCGAGCATTTTCTTTTCGCTCGGATCGGCTTTGGCGTTGGTTGCACTGCCAATGGCGTCTTCGCCCATGTAGGCTGACTTTACCTGTTGGGTAATGGCGGCGGCGAGGCCGTCCACCTTGCGCCCGAATGCATCCACATCGCCAGCGTTAACCGGATAGTAGAGGGAGGTGTTGGTTCCCGGGTAATTCGACAGCGCCCGGTACTGGGCCTCGGCGCTGCTGTGGTTCTTGGCACCGCTTGGGGTTTTCAGGTGCAGGGTATAGAGGGCGACACCAGGGTTGCTGGCCTCGATCTTCACCTGCTCCGCGCCCAAACCAGTCCCCGACAGTTTGTCGCTACCGTCGATGGCGCCTGCATCGGTGATCAGCACCACATAACGGGCGCCGAACTGGCTCCAGTCGACCTTGTCCACCGCGTGCATGACGCCGGAGTAGGCGTCTTCGTCGAAGGTGCTGCTGGAGACCTTGGCCTGTTTCAGGTCAGCGACCTTGGCCATGAAGTCGGCACCGTCTTTGACGGTGTTGGGGTCGGCGTACATTTTACTTACGTACTCCAGGCCTGGTACCGCCTTGGTACTGGAACGGTAAGCGACCAGGCCAAACTTGACCTGCTGACCGAGGTTTTCCTTCTCGATCTGCTCATATACGCGCTTGATCGCCTCACGGGTGCGATCAATGTATGGGTCCATGGAGATGGTCGAGTCGATGACGAACACCACCGCCGCGCTGAAGGCCTTGAGTTGGGTCTTGGCATTGCCTGGCGTATTCGCATTCGCCGCAGCGCTACTGCTGGCGTCGGCCTTGCTCACCGAGGCGACATTGAGGATTCGTGTACGGAAACCTTCCTCGGTCATCACTTCTTCGCCACTCAACACCGGCAGCAGGTAGAAGTTCTTCTGCAGGTCGATGAAGTATTCCGGCTCCTGAGCCAACACGCCGGGCGCCTCGCTGCCTTTCTTGAGCTTGGCCCGCAGTGGTGCGACATGACTGACCGGATCGGGGGCGTCCAGAATACCCTCGAGCTGATTGCGCTCCTTGAAGAACAGCAGGCGGTCGCGGTTGGCAGGGTTGGTGAACGCCAGTGTGAGCTGCATTTTCCACTCAACAGTACACTCGCCCGGTAACCAGCCGATGCTCTTACCCTGGGTGTCGGGGCCAACCCGCAACCATTCTCGGTTGTCGACCTGAGCCCGTTCATACACGTAAAAACGGCTGAACGCGGGTTGGGCTGCGCCGCTGGAAGCACCTGCTGCGTCGCTGAGCTGGCAGCTTGGCGTGGTCAGGACGCGTTGAAACAGGGTTTTCTTACCTGCTTGCAGCAGAGGCGTGTCCGCTGCTTGCAAGGCCGGGCTGAGACTCAAGGCCAGCAAGGCAGCCGTCAATCCGCGCAGACGCATACTCATTGTTTGAGCTCCTCAAGACGCGCCTTGGCATCGGCATTGTTCTCGTCGAAGCTAAGGATGGTCTCGTACCAGTAGGCGGCAGTGGCGTTGTCAGGTGCTTTGAAGCACTCGCTGGCCTGGTGGTATTTTGGGTCATATTCGTGGGCGTAGGCTGTGGCGATCTGGACGTCGCCGCCCTGAGCGCGGTTGGCGTACAGGCGCTGGGCGACGCCGCACGTGCTGTTGGCCTTGGCGACGTTGATCACTTCCAGCAGCGCAGTGCTGTCCGGCGCCTGCTGGATGCAGCTCTGCACGAAAGCCAGTTCCGACTGGCTCTTCATGCTTTCCAGCGTGCAAGGCTGCGCGGTTACTGCGGGCTCGACCTGTGCAGGTTTTTCCGGCTCCGCAGGCTTGGGTGCGGCAGGTTCCGGTTGCTGTTTGAGCCACCACCAGGCGCCTGCCGCGATAGCTGCCAGTAGTACCAATAGCAGTACCGGCAACAGCCAGCGGTTCTTTTTCGTCGGCGTTGTGGCTGCCACAGCTGGCGCCGGGGTAACCACTTCAGGCTCTGTCAGGGGGGCGGCCTGAGCGACCGTCGTCGCCTGGGACGGCGCCTGCTCCTCTACCGGCGCAGTTGCCGGTACCTCCAGCGTGCCGCTGTTTGCGTTTGTCGGGGTGCTCCCTTGCGACAACGAATGCTGCAGGTCCTTGGCCAGCCGCAGTACGGTTTCCTCGCTCAGGCCCGAGCCCTTCAGTTCAATGCGGAACATGGCGTTGTTGCTGAGTTCCAGCAAGGGGTCGAGTAGCTCCGGCCCAATTCGGGTCTCGAAGGCTTGTGCGTCGTCTACGGTTTCCAACTGAGTAATTTGGAACCAGTAGGGGCTGCTACTCCACTGTGCTTCCTTCTGCAGGAAATGTTGGCTTTGGCTGCTTTGTACCGAAAACTCGAGGTTGTCGGTGGTTTCGCTCCAGCCACTGACTCGAACGCGCGCGTGGCCTGGAACGTTGCTGCTCAGTGACAGCACGTCAACTCTGATACCCATGGATTAACTCGCTTCAAATGTGTTCAGCAGGACGGCCAGTTGGCGTCGCTGCTCGGTGGTAATTTCGGGGTCGGCGCCACTCTTGGCGTTTTCCTGGGTAAGCCAGGCCAGCCCCGACAACCAATCCACCAAATAAAGCTGCTCTTGATGCGAGGGCTGTTCAGGCAGCACGGGCAGTTCGCCAACAGCCACCGAGCGGTAGAAACTGAACAACGGCTCGCGAGCACCCAACAGGCTGTTGGGGCGTGCGCTTACGGGTTTGCTCAGCAGGCCGAACCAGGAGATGAAGTCGCGGATTACCAACTGCACGGCCAACACCTGACGCTGCACCATCTGATCGCGGCGGGTGCCGCTTTGGGCGCGACGGGTCACGGCTTCGTCCAATTCTGTGAGGAAGCTCGGGCTACGCACGGCGCTGATCAGCTCCTCGGTGAGGCTGTCGACCACGCTTTTGTTCAACCGCAGGCTGTTGAGCAGCAGTGTGCGTGAACCGAGCTCGCGCATATGCTTGATCCAGGCTTTTAGGGCCGCCCGGGCAAAGCGTTGCTCTGAGGTGAGTCGCCGTGTCAGCGGCTTCGCTGGCGCTGCTACTGGCTCTGCGGCGGGGTTGGCAAACAGGTTGCCAAAATTGATCGCAGGGGCCTTGTTGGCCGGGGCCTTGGCGCTATGCTCCGGCTCTTGTTCTGCATCGTCGTCCAACCCGTCGATGTCATACACACCGCCCAGGTACAGCTCGCGCAATTCGTCGACCGGCAGTTGGAGCTCATGGATCAACTCGCCCAATACATCGGGATCAGCGCCCAACTGGTTGAGGAGCATCTGCGCCTTTTCGCGCTTCTTCTCCAGCACTTTCTCAAAGTCTTCTTCACGCCAGGCGTACAGGCCGTTTTCAAGCAGCTCTGTACGGCACTCTTCCAGTTGCTCTTCGATCCGGGTGAGCTTGAAGTCGATGTTGGCAACGCCCTTGAAGCTGCTGCTGAAACGGCTGATGCCGCCATCATTGAGCTCGAGCATGGCTTTCCAGGCGGTGCCTGGGTCTTTCACATGACGCTGCACAGAAGGGCTGGCGGCGAAGCACTGGCCCAATTGTTCCAGGCGCTGCGTATGTCGATCAGTGAATGCGGTTTCTTCGCCGGTGCCAGCGTCACGCTCGATAAAGGCCGTGTCCAGGCGAGGCTTGCGTACCAGATAGGTGTTGTTGAACGGAGTACTTGCCCAGTCCTTCATCCACTCCTGGGTGCCGAAACGCTCGATCATCGTCAGTTTCATCATGTTCTCGCAGCCTTCGGGCAGTTGCCCTTCGCTCAGGCCGAGTGTGTTGCTGATGAAACCGTCGAGCATGGTCAGGGCCCAGATCAGGCCTGGCTCACGCTGGCCGCGCTCTTTCGGCGTGCGGCCCTGGGTGCGGTGAATCCAGCGGGTGAGCACTGGACCAACACTGACCACTTCGCTTTGCTTGAACGAGCTGGTGCAGAGCACCAGGGCATTCATTTGTTGCGAGTCGGTGTAGCGCTCAAACAGGTAGGCGACCTTGCCCCGCAGGATCAGGGTCGAGGCCGGATTGACTTGCTCGACTGCATCCGGGTCGGCCGCATCCTCGATGCGCAGCAGTTTCTGCCGGGTGCGATAGCCTGGGAAGTCGAGCAAATCGACTTCCTCTACGACCGGGTCTTGCGGACGATTGATCAGACGGAAGGTCATCTCAGCAGTCAGTGCGGCGAGTTGGGCGATGCTCAGGCCCACGCTGCTCTGCAGTTTGCCGTCGCACAATGGCAACACGTTCACCGGCAGGTCGCGATTGGTGCCCAGACGCCCGAGGATATCGACGTTCATGATGCTGTTGGCTTGGGTGTAGACGCCGTTGTCGTCTTTCACCAGTACGCTCAAGGGTGCGAACACGGTCTCGGGGAAGCCCATTTTGTGCAGGCCACCGACCAGTTGTTCGTAGACCTCGGTGAGCAGGTGTTGCTCGCCCCATAGCACAGAAAACAGCTTGGCCCGCTGACGGTAGTTCAACCGTGGTGCCAATTTCATTACGCGCGGCCAGTAAAGCTCACTGAGCTTGCGCACGGACTTTTCGTAGTTGCCTTTCAGGTAGTCCCACAGGGCCACTACATCGTCGGCGGTGACCCCAGGTTGTACCTGTTCATGCTCCTGGCCTTCGAAAGCCTTGAGCACATCCTGAATGCGGGCGTCAGTGAAGGTGTAGTCGAGCTTTTCCTGGTCAAAGTCCTCGAACCAGGCGTTAGCCAGAATCTTAGCCACTTCGATTTCACTGAACAGCTTCAGTTCTACCGGAAAATTGGCATCGGGGCTTGGTTTGGCCCAGCGACTGAAGCGTGTCACAAGCCCTGTAGCCTCTTTGCCGAGGCCAGTGGGGTTTACGTGCTCGATGAAATCAAGGGTCTTGCCGCCGAAGTCGGTTTCCAGGCGGCCACGGCTGTCGGCTGCCAAGGCGGAAATCAGGTACGACTTGCCGGCCTGAGACAGGCCGAAGAAACCGATCACCATCGGTGTGCCGGCGGCGCGCTGCAGGTCTTTGGCTCGGTTGCGTGCCTGGTGCAGCCGGAGGTTGAGGGCATCGCCCTCGGCCTCTACGCTGGCGGCGTTGCCGCGCACCTGTTGAATCCACTCCAGCGCTTCGTTCGCACCTTTGTGAACGGCACCCCAGGCACCCATCAGCTGCTGTTGCTTTGGCGTTAGATTGCTCATTTTCCTTTGACGTTCCCGCTGTCGAGCCAATAGTCACTGTCACTCAGGCTCATGGTCGGCATGGTATTGAGTGAGAGCTCAAGATCCCTTTCAAAATCGAAATCGGCATCCTGGATATTCGATTGCAGCTCAGCGATGACCAGCTTGTCGCTGATCAGGCCCTGCTCCAGCAGTTGGTCCGAAGGCTCGTCCACGGCCAGACGAATGCGCAGCACCGGCGTTTCACCGCCCTTGCCGATGGCGCTTGAGAAGTTACGACTGCCTCTGGCGGTAAAACGCAGCGTGTAGAGTGGCGATGCGGACCAGCGCTCGGCGGCCAGTTGGCGGTAACCCAGGTGCATGTCGCCGCGCATTTCCAGCCACGGCGTACCGCGTTGTTCACCTTCGCCCACGATTGGCAGTTGAATGCGGCCTTTGTCGGAGGTCAGGTTGTGGTAGAGCACGTCACCATGTTTGATAGTGCCGGCGTTATCAATCTGGCCGAAGTGCTTGATGGTCGAGTACGGTTTGAGTGCTGCCGTGCGGAAGTAGAAGTTCGGCACACTGTGCTTGGAGCACAGCAGGCAGATCATTGCTCCCACCGAGGCGGTACTTTTCGGGTCGTCGATCAGGCCGTTTTTGTGGAACGGGTACCAACCACCAGTACGGTAGTTCTGCAGTGGCAGAATGCGCCCCGGTGGCAGTGGCAAGCGCTGGCGAATGAAGGCTTGAATGCCCGGCAGGCGCGACGGGCGGCCGGTCAGCAACAGTGCGTCACAGGGGTAGTGGAAAATCACTTCGCACAGTTCGGCGAGGATCTTGGTGATGTTGATCTGGCCACCGAGGAACGCCGTATGTACCTGTTCGAGGTCAAAAGCGATAGGGGTTTTCAGCAGGTCCAGGGTGCCGTCACGGCCAACATCACGGCGCACGGCGGCATACACGTACTCCAGCACGCTGTCGTTGACAACAGCATCGCCCAGTACTTCTTGCCATGAGCGCTCAACAACCTCCACTGGGGTTTCGGGGTCGTACTGCTCATAGGCTTTGAGCAACGCCAGACCCAGCGGCATGAACACCTGCAGGTTGAGCTGCTGACGCAGAATCCGCTCCTGGGCGCTGGCATCGCCGTTGCCGCACAGGCGCGACATCAGGGCATCCGGGGCATATACCCCGGCGTTCTGCAGCGCCTGCTTGAAACTGGGCAGGATGAACTCTTGAATGACGTCCAGGAGGATGTCGTCGCCCGCGATCTTGAATCCGTCGCGGAAGCGCTGGCTGGGCACAATGTGTACGTTACTGCCTGTGCCGCCGTTGCTGCCACGGTCCAGGTGGTAGTCGGTGATCACCAGATCCGTGGTGCCGCCACCAATGTCGATGGTGGCCAGGGTGATCTGCTCGGTTTCACTTTTGTCCGGGCGCGCCAGGGCGGCGAAAAACTCTTCCGGGTGCCCGGCGAAGTTCTCGTTGACCTCGTTGTACAGGTACACCAGTTGCCCGCAGCTGGCCTCGTCCCATTCAACGCGAATGCTCGGCAGCGGTGTGAGCGGCTTGACCGACTTGTCCTTGAACGGGTTGCTCTCGCCCTCATGCCAGCCAAGACTCTTCCACACCAGGCCGACGGCCTCGTTCATACGGTTGTTGAGGATGCTGCGTTCGGCCTGCGGCATGCCTGGCGGTACGGTGAGGGTGATGCTATTGAGCTGGCGCGGTACCCGCGCATGGCCCTGGCGTGAACGCTGGGCCGGGCTGTTGATCTGCGACAGCGCCTGGGTGACCACTTCGGCCAGCATGAACGTCATCAGGCTGCTGCGGGAATAGCGCGGTGTGAACACCGGCATGTCGTTCTTTGGCGGCAGGTACAGCGCCTGGCCGAGGTCGTTGATCAAGTGCGAGAAAGGTGCGGCGGTCGCCAGCGGCTCCTTGTCGGTTTTGACATACGAAGCGTTGAAGCGCCAGCCATGACCATAGGCCTTCTCATCCCACAGGTAACGTTTCGGGCTGGACAGGCCGGTGGAACCTTCGGTGCCGCGACGGCGGCTGGCCAAGCGTCCGGCCTCGCCGCCGACACGGGCAATCGTGGCCCACTGGAAGGCATTGTGACGGCCGCTCTTGACCGAGAAATGGTCCTTGCCGAAATAGGCCTGGGCAAATTCGACGCGGCTCTCAAAGGCCTGGTTGTAGATCTTCTCGGGCTCACTGAGGTCGCGCAGCTCCAGCACATAGTTGTGCTTCATGCCCGAACCCGACTGGCCATGATCTTCGATCAGAATGCCGCAGGTGCGTGAGTTGCCGACGTCCAGCACCAGGTCCACCGGAATCGGGCGCACAACGCCCAAGGCGTCATTGGCGACGACCTTGATCTCGGGGATTTCGACCTTGGGCTTTTCTGTGCTCTGCTCTGCAGGTGTCGGGCGGCGCAGCAGGCTCAGCAGGTTCAGGTAATGCCCGAGGTGGCGGTTGCCCTTGAGGTCTTTGTCCAGGCGCTCGCGGGTCCAGTCTGCACGGGCTTCGGCATACAGCTCACTGAGCCACTCGCGGATCCAGCTGTGAGTCAGGAACCAGCCGTACTCGCGGGCGCTGCAGGCGATCTTGAAGGCTACACCAGAGCGCACGTCTTCTTCGTTTGGCGCCAGGTAGGCGGTGCCGCTGACGGACGGCATGATACGGCTGTCAAAGGCTAGCGTGAGACGGTGCGTATTGCCGTCAATATCGGGCTCGGCCAGTTTGATCAGGCGCATCCGCGACCAGTTGTTCGGCCCCTCGTCGAAGCGATAGGGCGGCATGAAGCGCAGAAACGGAATGGGCAGCCAGATGCCGTCAAACAGCTTCAGGCTTTCTTCCATGCTCAGTCGGAAGTGGTTGTCTTCGCTGGAGTCGAACTCTACCGGCACGACTTTGTCGGGCTCCGGTTCGTAGAAATCCTTGTATTCCTTGGACCACAACAGGCGCGTAGGTACCAGACCGTTGTTGAGCTGCACGAATTTGCCGGCTTGCTCGCCATCTGGGCCCAGGCGCAGGGCGAAGTCCATAAACTGAATGCCGGTATCGCTGATCAGCGTGACCGTTTCTTCGAACTGGGTGATTTCAGGCAACATCTTCTGCGCTTCTCGTGTTATTGGCCGGCTTGCTTCATCAGCATCGGGAACGCTTCGGTGCCGTAGCTACCGCTGCAGTCGGCGATGTGCTGGGCGCCTGGTTTACAGTTCACTTGGGGCAGGTCATAGCTGCTGCCATCGGCACAGGCGGCCTGACCATCGCTATTGATCGACAGATTGCCGCCGTTCATTGCCGCGACCACCGGAGCGCTGCAACGCACGCCGTCAGAGCGGCTGACCGTGGCGTTACCTTTGCCGTCCTGGAAGTCATATTTCAGACGCAGCGGCTTACCGGTGCCGACTTCCTGGATGCCGGCACCGCTCCAGTCGCCGTTGAGGAAGTTGGCCGTACCGTCTGCGGCATCTGCAGGAATACTCAGTAGCGGCGAAGGCTGGGTGCCTTCCGCAAGCGCCGGTAGTTGTGTCGATGGGGCGTTGGCGGGTGCCCCTGCGCTTGCGGGCGGCGTTTGTGCCGCACCGGTAGATGCCTCGTCCGGCGCTGCTGGTGGCGCAGTGGTGGGCTCCGGCGCGGTGTTGGCGGCGGAGCCTGTACCGGCACCTTCATTGGCTGGTGCAGCTACGCTGCCTGGCGCGGTATTTGGCATGCCCACTGTGCTGCCAGAAACGTTCAGCCCGTTACCCGCTGAGACTGCGCCGCCGGGCAGGGTGACGCCGGGTTGCCCATTCAAGGAGGGCACATTCATAGACGGTACTTCAACCTGCGGCATACCTGGCAAGCCTGGCAGTGCAGCGTTGGGCAGGCAGCCACGCAGGCCAAACAGCAGTAACAGCAGGAGCAACAGCAACAACGGCAGTAACCACCACCAGCGGCGCCACCAGGATGGCTTGGTTGCCTGGCTGAGCAATGGTGCTGCGGCGGGTGCCGCCAGCGGTGCGACCGGTGCTGGTGGTGCCGGCTCGGCAACTTTGGCTGTGCTTGGGTAGAGGCAATGCAGTGGCTGGCGGCTGCGCTCGGCACCCGCGTGGACGAAGCCCCAGAACGTCAGGACTGGCCGACCATCAACCAGGTACACGAAATTCTCGTCGGGAAATGGCACCACGCAGGTCAGCAGCTTGCCGAACACCGTCCGATCACCCTGAGCGCCTGGCTTGCTACCGGGAAGCGGCTGACCGTTGGCATCCAGGCCCAGCAGGTCATTGCTGAGCTCATCGATCTTGCGTTGCAGCACTTCCAGTTGAGCACGGGCGGGTGCCCGTTCTTCTTCGGTTGCGCTGCTCCAGGGGATTACATCACCCGGCCGATCGCTGTACCAATCGATGGTACTGCCGCGCTCGTCGGTTTGCGGAATGGCGAGGTGCTCGACCAGTTCAGGTTGGTCGGGGTTCTTGCGGCGGATAGCCTCGCGCAATTGCAGCGCTGCCCGGTACACCGGTTGGCCTGTTTCTCCTAGTGCGGTGAAATCTTCACTTTTGCCGCTACGTAGCAGTACTCCGCGCATCATCCCTACCTTGATCACTCATCCATAAGTATTTGAGTGCCCCATTGATGGCACTCAAAAAGTGCAGCCACACTAACGGCAAACTCGACACGCCGTCAATTCAAATGGGTGGCAAAGTGCTATTGGCTTGTCTAATGGGTGATTTCACGCTGGAGGGCACGTTTTTCGCGGCCTGGCGCATCCCGGCAGTGTGCTAGCGTGATCGTGTGGCGTGGATCGCCGCGGTCCATAAGTGCCTGTAGACTGCCCGGCATACCCTCTGGTTGACGGTTACGGTTTTCCGATTGTCAGGTCGTCTGTAGATGGCCTTTTCATTGATGCAGCATTAAAAAGGGATAGACGATGAGTCTCTGGGATGAGCTGAAGCAAAAAGCTGTCAACGCCAACCCTGAATTGGCCGCCAAGGCTGCTCAGGCACTGAACAAAGCCAAGGACCTCGCCGTTGAAGCAGGGCAGAAGGCCGCGCCGGTGCTGAAAGAAGCCGGTGAAAAGGCTGCGGCCTATGCTCAGGAAAAAACACCGGTGCTGAAGGCTCAAGCACTCAAGGCCATTGATGATGCCAAGGTTCGGCGCGCCGAACTTCAGGAGCAGGCCAAGCACGACAAAGCCGCCCGCGATGAAATGATCCGGACCATGTACGACATCAGCCTGTCACCCGAAGATGTGAACTTCATCGACGAACCGTTCAACCACTATGGGCGCCAGTTCTACTTTTTCGTCGTGACCGGGCAGGTACTGGACACCCAGAAGCGTAACCAGGTGCACTTGGCCGCTGGCCACTCGCATCACTCCAGCGGTGGTTATCTCATTAATGGCTACGGCTCGACCGGGAGTAGCTCGTCATCGTCCTACGTCAGCAGCCGCAACGTACAAGAGCACGAGTTCTGGGTGAAGTTGCGCGATGGAAAAGAGGCCTGCTTCCAGTTCGCTGACAAGGCCGTGCGGATACGCGAAGGCCAGGACATTACCATGCTGTTTGTTCGAGCGGCGCAGAGCCAGACCGGGGAAATGGTTGCGCTCTACAACCACAGCTCCGCTGAGAATTTCATCATTGCTGCCCCGGCGGAGATCAATCAGATGTTCAACATCTATACGGTTGAGCCCGGTTTCTTCAACAAGAGCGAAGTACTGAGCACGCGTAATCGGCTGCTGATGGAGCTAGAGCGGCGCCTGCAGCAACTGTGCACTTATTCGGCCATACATGGCAAAGCGGCAATTCAGGCCCAGGCGATTGAAGGCGAGCACGAAGCCTGAGTATTGCCCTGCATGAGGTTGCCTGTTTATACAGCGCCTGCACCACTGGCAAGTCGGGTTTCCACTGGTACCCCCAGCATGCGTTTCATCCGCCACTCGAATGCCAGGGTCAGGCAGATTGCGGCGCATGCCAACCCCAATGCCAGGCCCCACCAGACACCGACGGCTCCGCCGTCGAGCGGGAAAGCGAAAACCCAGGCGGCAGGTGCACCAATCAGCCAATAGCAGACAAAGCCAATCAGGAAGGTGGTCTTGGCGTCCTTCAGGCCGCGGATTGAGCCCATGGCAATGGTCTGGGTGCCATCGAACAGCTCGAACCAGGCGGCAACCATCAGCAGGCTGACCGCCAATTGAATGACTTCAGCGAACGCCGGATCACCCTGGTCGAGGAACAGCCCGACCAAGGCTTCTGGCAGCAGCCAGAACAACACTGCAAACGCCAGCATCAGCGAGGCGCCAAATCCGATCCCGACTCGCCCGGCATGCCGCGCAGCATGCAGGTTATCGGCACCAAAATGCAGGCCGACCCGCATGGTCACTGCATAGGACAGCCCTGCCGGGATCATGAACGCTGTTGAAACGATCTGCAGGGCAATCTGGTGTGCTGCCAGCTCGGTACTGCCCATGGTGCCCATGCACAGCGCCGCAAAGGCGAACAGCCCGACTTCTACCGTGTAGGTGCCGCCAATCGGCAGGCCAAGCCGCCACAACTCGCTCAAGGCTGGCCAGGATGGCCGGCTCAACCGGTGGCGGATGGCATAGGCGTCATAGGCTGGGTGCCAATGAATATGCAGGGCCAGCGCCACCGCCATACCGGTGGCGACGATGGCCGTGACCAGCCCGATCCCTACCAGCCCGAGTTTTGGCAGGCCGAACAGGCCTTCGATCAGCGCATAGTTGAGCAGGAAGTTGAGCACGGTACCGACCAGGCTGATGACCATCACCGGCGCCGAGCGCCCCAACGCACTGGTGAAACCGCGCAAGGCCATAAAGGTCAGGTAGCCGGGCAGGGCGAAGGGCAACAACAGCAGGAACTGGCTGGAGGCCTCGACGTTGTCTGGTGTCTGGCCGAGCAGCAACAGCACCGGCGACAGGTTCCACAGCACCAATGCGGCAACCAGTGCCATCACCCAACCCAGCCACAAGCCCGCCTGGGTCAGGCGCGTGGCACCTTCGGTATCGCCAGCACCCTTGCGAATCGCGACTAACGTGCCGACAGCGGCAATCACCCCCAGGCAGAAAATCGACACGAAGGAATAGCTCGCGGCACCCAGCCCGCCCCCGGCCAAGGCCTGCGGGCTGATCCTGGCCATCATCAGGGTGTCGGTCAGCAGCATCAGCATGTGTGCCAACTGAGAGGCGATCAGCGGCCCGGCCAGGCGCAGCAACGCCTTGAGTTCTTTAGATGGCACGGCTTGCATGATGATCGTCCTGTTCTCGGGCAAGGTAAGGTGAAGCCATTGATTCTCGTGCTTTGGACGATGCTGCACAAAAGGATAATAACGATCATTGGCATGATTAAAACTCATGCGAGTAAGATCGCTCATCACGTATCGGGGTATTGTCGGGAGCAGGGTCATGTCACGTCGTTTACCGCCGCTCTATGCACTACGGGCATTCGAGGCAGCCGCGCGGCACAGCTCGTTCACCCGCGCGGCACAGGAACTCTCGATCACCCAGAGTGCCGTCAGCCGGCACATTCGTACGCTGGAGGATCACTTCGCTTGTCGACTGTTTTTACGCAATGGCCGAACGTTGCAGCTGAGTGAAGCCGCCCGCTTGTTGTTGCCCGGCGTACGTGAGGGGTTCGCTGCACTGGAGCGGGCTTGCAACACGCTGCGCAGTGAAGACGACATCCTGCGCATGAAAGCGCCATCAACCCTCACCATGCGTTGGCTACTGGCCCGTCTGAGCCGCTTCCGTCATTTACAGCCTGGCAACGAAGTGCAACTGACCAGCGCCTGGATGGATGTCGATCACGTGGATTTCAATCAGGAGCCGTTCGACTGTGCGGTGCTGTTGAGTGATGGTCATTTTCCCCCGGACTGGGAAGTCAACCGTCTGTTCTCCGAGCTGCTGGTACCGGTCGGTTCGCCAGAGCTGCTCAATGACGGCCCTTGGGACGCTGAACGGCTGGCCTCGGTCGAGCTGTTGCACCCGACCCCGGATAAACGCGACTGGCGCAGTTGGCTGGCCTGCATGCACCTCACCGAGCAGATCTCACTCAAGGGTGGTCAGGTGTTCGACACGCTGGAGTTGGGCATGATCGCTGCGGCGCGTGGTTATGGCGTATCGATGGGCGACCTGCTGATGGTGGCCGAGGATGTGGCCCAGGGGCGTTTGAGCCTGCCCTGGCCAACGGCGGTGGCCAGTGGTCTGGATTACTACCTGGTATGGCCGAAGACCCGTCCCGGTGGTGAGCGGCTGCGGCGGCTCAGCGACTTTCTGCAACATGAAGCCCAGGTCATGAACCTGCCGGATGTGCAGGTACTGAATGCGCTTGAGGCCACGCATCCAGGCTGACCCGCATCGCTGGCAAGCCAGCCCCCACGAAGGGTGCGCGTAGGCGATCTTCGTGGGGGTAGGCAAAGCCGCTCAGCGCTTTACAAAGAGGCCAGGTTCAACGCCTCGGCGCAGGCTTCCAGCGAGCGACGCTCGCTCTGCGCGTACAGCGCCAACTCATCCTGGACCGACTTGCCCAGTGCCTGCTCGAACGCCTCGCGGTTGGCGTTGCTGCCGTACTGGCTATGGCTGTCATCACCCAGGTTGGACTGGAAGATGCCTGCGGCACTGACCGGCAGGAAGTCCTCGTAGACCAGCGCTTCAAAGTGAATGTGCCCGGCGTCGATCAACGCGTCCAGCGAGGTTGGTCGTTGCGCGGCATCACGTGCGGCCATGCCCTTTTCAGTCGGGAAGTAGCGGAAGTAGGCCAGGCCTTGTTGACGCATTTGCCCCAGATCGTCCGGGAAGGCCTGGAACTGTTCTGCCAACAGGCTCATGTAGCGCTCAGCGTTCGCTTCTGCGGGGACACCACCCAGGCTTTCGCGTGTGGCATCGAGCAGGCGGTCATACAGTGCGCGCCCTTTGGGCGTCAGTGCGGCGCCGCGTTGTTCAATTTCACCGAAGCGGGCGGTATGGCTGCCGCCTGCCGTGGCGTCCTGGTCACTGAAAGCAACCTGCTCCTGAAGCGCCTTGAAGCTGGTTTGGCGCAGCAGGATCGGGCACCGCCGGCGTGGTGGGCCTTCGATGACTGCCTTGGGTGGAATGCCCTTGGCCGGCATGCCGACCTGAATGGCGTCGATGTCCAGTGTGCGCGGCGTCAGGTGGTTGATGTGCGGGCCTTTGAAGGCCACCACATCAGCGATCAAACGGTGTTGATCATGCAACTGACGGTACTGCTCGGCGGTGACCGTGGCGGTGTTGTGCCAGCGGAAGGTATGCAGCGCCTGCTCGACGAACTCACGGGCATCGACGTCGTTCAGGCCGCCATCACGCTCGAATTGCTCGATCAGGCTCAGCGCACGTGGGGTGAAGATCTGCCGTTTGGCGAGGATGCCACGGGCCAGTTCACGCAACTGCGGGTTGTCGATCAGTTCCAGGCGCAGCAGCGAGGTAAAGACGCGGAACGGGCTGATATGCAGCGACTGTTCGTGGACGGCCCGAAAGGCTGTGGAATGCACTGGCACACCGGCAGGGCTGAGGTCGTAGTAGCCCACCGGCTGCATGCCCATGACTGCGAACAGGCGACCAATGGTGGCCAGCTCTTCAGCCGTGCCCACGCGGATGGCGCCGTGGCGCTCCTGGTCGAGGCGTTCGATTTCGCCGGTCCAGCGCAGGGCTTCGGCGATGTCGGGATGCTGTTGCATCACCTGGTGATTGGTCTCGCTCACCAACTCCAGCAGTGTGCCGTACAGCGGCACCTCCTGTTTGTACATCTGCGACATGGCGGCCGAGAACTGTGCGCGAATACTATCCGGGCTGACGAAATCTTGAGCGGTCATCGAAAGCTTCCTGGTGAAAAGTGCAGGCTTACATGAAAGCGAGGAATGCTGTTCCGACACAAGCGAAAAAAAGTCGAGCCATCATTCCTGAAATTCAGGAAACGTCGGCGCTCACACGTGTTCGCGAATCCACTCCACCAGGCTGCGTACCTTGGGCACTTCTGCAGCATGTTCGGAGAACGCCAGGAAATACGCGCCGTTGCTTTTCATCGCGTGCTGCCAAGGAACGACCAGCTTGCCTTCGGCCAGCTCTTGAGCCACCAGATAGCGTGGCACCAACGCCACGCCACAACCAGCCTGGGCGGCACTCAGGCACATGTAGAACGTATCGAAGCGCGGCCCGTGATAGCTGTTCGCCGAATGCAGGTCCTGCTCAAGGAACCACTCGTGCCAGGCTTCGGGGCGCGAGGTGGCTTGCAGCAGCACCAGGTCGGCCACTTCACTGGCATCGTTCAGGGTGCGCCCTTGCAACAGCTCCGGCGAGCAGACCGGCACCATCTCTTCGCCGAACAGTTCGATGCAGGTTGCCCCGGGCCATGTGCCCTGGCCAAAGAAAAACACCACATCGGCATTACCCTGAAGCAGGGCGAAGGGCTCCATCTCGTTGCGGATATCCAGGTGAATGTTCGGGTGGCGTTTGCCAAAGCCCTTCAGGTTCGGGATCAGCCAGCGCACGCCGAAACTTGGCTGGGTGGCGACCTTGAGCACCTCGGTTTGCTCACCATAGGAGAGGATGTAGCGGCTCGACATGTCGACCTGGGTGAGGATCTTGTTCACTTCGGCCAGGTACAGCGCGCCGGCCGGCGTCAATTGCAGACGTCGCCGTATACGCAGGAACAGGTGATGGCGCAGCATGTCCTCCAACTGTGCCACCTGTTTGCTGACGGCGCTTTGGGTCAGGTGCAGCTCTTCGGCCGCGCGGGTAAAGCTCAAATGACGGGCGGCAGCTTCGAAGCATTGCAGGGCGGCCATCGAGGGCACGAGGCGTTTGGACATGGTGTTCTCGTTAATCATTACCTGGCGGAATGATGTGCTGAGTAAAGGTCGTTTGTTGTGCCAGAGTAATCGGATTAATACTGACCTCCGTCATTGAAATCAACTACTCATCGTATGCAGGAGAACAAAAATGGTTGATGGACTGCTTGATCGCCTGGGTGTACCGGCCAGCGCCTACACCAACGGCAACCATCCCATTCACACCCCCATCGATGGCAGCGTCATTGCCTCGGTCCACCTGGAGAGCAAAGCCCAGGTCGTGGGCAAGATCGACCAGGCTGAAAAAGCCTTCCAGGCCTGGCGCAATGTCCCAGCGCCACGCCGTGGCGAGTTGATTCGTCTGTTCGGCGAAGTGCTGCGTGAGCACAAGGCGCAGCTCGGCGAACTGGTGTCTGTCGAAGCGGGCAAGATCACCCAGGAAGGTCTGGGTGAAGTACAGGAAATGATCGACATCTGCGACTTCGCTGTTGGCCTGTCGCGTCAGCTGTACGGTTTGACCATCGCATCCGAACGCCCAGGCCACCACATGCGTGAAACCTGGCACCCGCTGGGTGTGGTCGGCGTGATCAGCGCGTTCAACTTCCCGGTTGCAGTCTGGGCGTGGAACACTGCGCTGGCCCTGGTCTGCGGTAACGCCGTAGTCTGGAAACCGTCGGAGAAGACGCCGCTGACGGCCCTGGCTTGCCAGGCCCTGTTCGAGAAAGCCCTGAAAACCTTCGGCGATGCACCGGAAGGCCTCAGCCAGTTGATCGTCGGTGACCGTGAAGCGGGCCAGGTACTGGTCGACGACCCACGCGTGCCCTTGGTCAGCGCTACCGGCAGCACCCGCATGGGCCGCGAAGTCGGCCCACGTGTGGCCGCACGCTTCGGTCGCAGCATCCTCGAGCTGGGCGGCAACAACGCCATGATCCTGGCGCCAAGCGCCGACCTGGACCTGGCTGTGCGCGGCATCCTGTTCAGTGCCGTTGGTACTGCTGGCCAGCGTTGCACCACGCTGCGTCGCCTGATCGTGCACCGCTCGATCAAGGACGAGGTGGTCGCACGCGTCAAAGCCGCCTACGGCAAGGTACGTATCGGTGACCCACGCAAGGACAACCTGGTCGGCCCGCTGATTGACAAGCAATCCTTCCAGGCCATGCAGGACGCCCTGGCCCGTGCCCGTGACGAAGGCGGCACGGTATTTGGCGGCGAGCGCCAACTGCAGCAGGACTACCCGAACGCCTACTACGTGGCCCCGGCCATTGTCGAAATGCCGGCCCAGAGTGAAGTCGTGCGTCACGAAACGTTCGCGCCGATTCTGTATGTGCTGGCCTACGACGAGTTCGAAGAAGCCCTGCGCCTGAACAACGAAGTGCCACAAGGCCTGTCCTCGTGCATCTTCACCACCGACCTGCGTGAAGCCGAGCGCTTCCAGAGTGCGGCCGGCAGTGACTGCGGCATCGCCAACGTCAACATCGGCACCAGCGGTGCAGAGATCGGTGGCGCTTTCGGTGGCGAAAAGGAAACGGGCGGTGGCCGTGAGTCGGGTTCCGATTCCTGGAAGGCCTACATGCGTCGTCAGACCAACACCGTGAACTACTCGCGTGAGCTTCCGCTGGCGCAGGGTATTGTGTTCGACTGATAGCCACTCAGGCCCTCGTCGCCGGTAACGCCTGCCTCTAATGGGCGCAGGCCTTGCCGGCGATGGGGTTTCCACCGACTAAAAAGATCAATAAAGCGGAGCCGACCATGACCGACCTGCGTCAAGAGTGTCTATGGGAGTTCGTTACACCGGCGGCGGCCCCGTCTGCCGAGTTGAGCGCGGACATCAAGGCCGATGTGTGCATCATCGGCGGCGGTATTACAGGTTTGTCCGCTGCGATCCATTTGCTCGAGCAAGGCAAGCGCGTGGTGCTGCTGGAGGCCTGGAAGATCGGCCACGGCGGCTCGGGACGCAACGTTGGCCTGGTCAACGCAGGCACCTGGATTCGTCCGGATGACGTTGAAGCGACCCTTGGCCAGCAACAAGGCAGCCGCCTGAACAAGGTACTCGGTGAAGCGCCGGCCGAGGTGTTTGCCACCATCAAGCGTCTGGGCATCGATTGCCAGGCCCGTAACGAAGGCACGCTGCACATGGCACACAATGCCAACGGTGTGGCCGATCTCGAGGCACGGCATGCCCAATGGAGCCGCCGTGGTGCCGACGTCGAGCTGCTCACCGGGGCTCGTTGCCAGGAATACTGCGGTACCGACAAGATTTCCGCCGCGCTGCTCGACCGCCGCGCCGGCACCATCAACCCGATGGGTTACACCCGTGGCCTGGCTGCTGCCGTGGCGCGCCTGGGCGGGCAGATTCATCAGCAGTCCGCAGTTCAGGGGCTGGAGCGCGAAGGCAGCGCCTGGCGGGTCAAGACCGCCAAGGGTTCGGTCTGCGCCGACAAGGTCATCATCTCCACCGGTGCCTACACCGAAGGTGACTGGACCGACCTGCAGCGCAACTTCTTCCGTGGTTACTACTATCAGGTAGCCTCGGTGCCGCTGACCGGTGCCGCAGCGGACAACGTGCTCAAGCATGGTCAGGGGTCCTGGGATACCCGCACCGTGCTCAGCAGCATTCGTCGTGACGATCAGGGCCGTCTGCTACTGGGCAGCCTGGGGCGGGTCGACAACAAACCGACCTGGTTCATCCGCAGCTGGGCCGACCGCATCCAGAGCCATTACTTCCCGCAACTGGGCAAGGTTGAATGGGAAATGCACTGGACCGGTTGTATCGACTTCACCCCCGATCACCTGATGCGGCTGTTCGAGCCGGCCCCGGGCATTGTGGCGGTAACCGGCTACAACGGGCGTGGCAACACCACCGGCACAGTGATTGGCAAGGCGTTCGCCGAGTACCTGCTCAAGGACAACCCGGACGAACTGCCGATTCCATTCTCGCCGATGAAACCGGTGACGGGCGCTTCGCTGCGTACCGGCTTCTACGAGACCGGGTTCTCGCTGTACCACGCCGGCCAGTGCCTGCGAGTCGTGCTTTAGTGCGGCTTTAGCCAGCTCAGGAAGCCGCCTTTCTTGACCGCAGCCGGTCGCTGTAACAACAGCGACTGGCTGGCTTGCTGACGATGGCGCTGCAACTTGCTCAGCGCGCTTTTCACCTCTTCGCGTTGCTCCAGGCAACTGCGTACGGCGGTTTTCTCGATTCGGTAGAGCAGGCAGTTGGTCAGGCTGCGGAACTCCGCATTGGAGTCGTTGCCGTCCAGCAGGCCCTCGGCCCCGAGAATTTCCCCCGGCCCCATCCGTCCGGCTTCGACACTGCGCTCCCCGTCGCGAATTGACGCCGAGACCACCCCCGTACCGATCACCAGCAGGTAATCAGAGGCCTCATTGAGCCCCAGAATCACCTGATCGGCCAGGTACTCAACCGGCATCATGCGTTGGCTCAGGCTGTCCTTTTCCTCATCACTCAGCGAGCGAAAAATGCGCACATCTTCCAGCAAACTGCGCTGACGGCTCCAGGGCTTGGGCACTGCGTCCGGGTTCCAGTTGACCCCGGCGGCTTCCAGATGGCGGTGGGCGAGGTCGAACAGGTAATTGCGCACGTCGGTTTTCTTGTCCATGGCCGCGACGAAACCACTGGCCTCGTACTCCACCGATTCCAGGCTGACGCTCTTCACCGTGGCCTTGGCTTTGGGCATGGCGAGCAGGGCGCTGGTGCCCTGCAGGGCCTTTTCCAAGGCATCGAGGACGCGTCGCGGGCGAATCTGCGAGGGCACCACGACACTGATCGATACCCCATGAACATCGTTCGGGCGGCTGAAGTTCAACAGCTTGGCCTTGGCCGCCACCGAGTTTGGAATCACCGCCATACTGCCGTTGGCCGTGAGCAAACGGGTTGCGCGCCAGTCGATATCCAGCACCTTGCCTTCGGTGCCGTCGATGGAGATCCAGTCATCGATTTGATAGGGCCGTGTGGTGTTCAACACAATGCCGGAGAACACATCGCTCAGGGTGCTCTGCAAGGCCAGGCCGACGATGATCGCCATCGCGCCCGAGGTGGCCAGCAGGCCCTTGACCGGCAACTGCATGACGTAGGCCGCCGCCGCAACGATAGCGATCAGGAAAATGACCGCCCCCAGCACATCCTGCAACAGCCGGCCGGTATGCCCGCTGCGAGCAATCAACATCAACCCGAGCACCACCGTCAACGTACGCGCGGCGAACAGCCACCAGACGATCTCCAGCACGGTTGCCAGTAAATTGCGCGGTACATCCTCAACCCAAGGGGCCGGTTGCAGTGGGCTCATCCCTGCACTGATCAACACCCAGCTGAACAACAGAAACGCCAGCAAACGTGCCGCCGTACGCGCATTGCGCCGCTCCGCCGGAATCGCGCGCCAAAGCAGCAGGTCGATCAGCAGCAGGGTCGTGCCGATCAGCAAGGGCCAGTTGTGGATAAGTTCAAACATGCGTGTCTCGGCTCGGTGAGCTGCTGAAAGTAAAGAGCAGAATCCGGGGAAATCCAGAGCGATCTGGGGGAAGCTTGCGTGCGAGAGCATCCGTGAGGTATCCGGCGGTGCGCGGTCTTTGTATCGCTACCAAGCGCTCGCCTTACTGCGTTGCCGGACGATACTGCAGGGCTTCGGCTAGGTGTGCGCGGCTGATCTGCTTGGCCTGCTCCAGGTCTGCGAGGGTGCGCGCCACTTTGAGCAAGCGGTGGGCCGAGCGTAATGACAGGGTCAGGCGTTCGCAGGCGCTTTCCAGCCAGCGTTCGTTGGTGGTGGATAACGGGCAATGCATGCGCAGGCCGGGCAGGTCGAGGAAGGCGTTGGCGCAGCCTTGGCGTTGTTGCTGCAGTGCGCGGGCGGCGGCGACCTGGGCGGCAGCGTTGGCGCTGTTGTCGTCACTGTGGACGGTTGGGGCCAGCGCCGTGGCTTCGCGGGCAACGGTCAGGTGCAGGTCGATACGGTCCAGCAGCGGGCCGGAGAGTTTGTTGCGGTAACGCTGGACCTGCTCGCTGCTGCAGCGGCAGCGCCCGTTCGGGTCGCCCAGGTAGCCGCAGGGGCAGGGGTTCATCGCCGCTACCAGTTGGAAGCGCGCCGGGAAACGGATTTTGTCACGAGCCCGGGCGATCACGATTTCGCCCGATTCCAGGGGTTCGCGCAGCACCTCAAGTACACGCCGCTCGAACTCCGGCAGTTCATCGAGAAACAGCACGCCATGATGGGCCAGGGTGATTTCACCGGGTTGCGGTCGGCTGCCACCGCCCACCAGTGCCGCCCCCGAGGCCGAGTGATGTGGGTGGCGAAACGGGCGCTGAGGCCAGCTGTTCAGCGGTACCGGGCTGGCCACCGACTGGATCGCCGCTACCTCCAGCGCTTCCCGCTCGTCCAGTGGTGGCAACAGGCCGGGCAAGCGGCTGGCGAGGAGCGTCTTGCCAGTGCCGGGCGGGCCGCTGAACAACAGGTTATGCGCCCCGGCTGCGGCCACCAGCAATGCGCGTTTGGCGGCAATCTGGCCTTGCACTTCACTCAGGTCGGGGTAGGGCCGGCTTTGCAGGATCAGGCCGTTGGCGCGGTAAGGCGAGAGCGGCTCCTGAGCGTTGAAATGCCCGACCAGTTCCAGCAGGTGTTCGACGGCGAATACGGTGAGCCCGGAGGCCATGCAGGCTTCTTCGGCATTTTCCTTCGGCACCACCAGCGCCCGTCCGGCATCGCGTGCGGCCAGCGCTGCTGGCAACACACCCTGCACCGGGCGAATCGCCCCGGACAGCGCCAGTTCGCCAAGGCACTCCACGTCATGCAGCGCCATGATGGGGATCTGCCCGTTGGCAGCGAGAATGCCCAGCGCGATGGCCAGGTCGAAGCGTCCGCCATCCTTGGGCAGGTCAGCAGGGGCGAGGTTGAGCGTGATTCGTCGGGCAGGAAACTCCAGGCTGGAGTTGAGTATCGCACTGCGTACCCGGTCTTTGCTTTCCTTGACCGTGGCTTCGGGTAGCCCAACCAGGGTGAGCGTGGGCAGGCCGTTGGCCAGGTGCGCCTCGACGGTAACGGCCGGGGCCAGCACGCCAACCTGGGCGCGGCTGTGAACGATAGCAAGAGACATGTTCGCTCCATGATCAGTACGGGGCCGCGCCCTGCGGCTAAGGCAAGGATAGTGGGGTAGGGCAGGGATGCCGGATGTAGAGTGATGCTGGAGATTGCGGGGCAGGTAGCAGGTCACGTCTGATACCTGCCCCGAAAAACAACGAAGGCCGTGCATTGCTGCAAGGCCTTCGTTTTTTAAGCGTACCAAGGCGCTACTTTTTGTGTAGCTCCCACGCATCGGCAAACGGCGCCGTGCCTTTGTCGTATGGCTTGAACAGGGTCATGTAGAGCAAGCCGAAGACGATCACGACGGCGGCGGTCAGCAAGATGCCGTAGTTGCTGTACCAAGGCGCATCCGGGGTACGCGGCCAGGACATGTTGGCGACCGCCAGCAAGCCGTAGACCAGCGCCAGGATGTTCACGATCCAGCCCCAACCGCCAAGGGTGAATTGACCAGCTGGTTTCCAGCCGCGGATTCGAGCGAACAGCGCCCCGCCCACGATCATCTGGAAGGACAGGTAAATGCCAATGGCTGCGAAGCTGACGACGATCGCGATGGCGTTCTCCAAGAAGAAGCCTGCGCAGACGATGAATGCCGGGATCACACCGCAGGTGATCAGTGCAGCCGTTGGCACACGTGTCGTCGGCGAAAGACGCTTGAGTACATTGCTGCCCATGACCATTTCGTCCCGTGCAAAGGAGTAGAGCAACCGGCTGGCGGCAGCCTGCAAGCTCAGTACGCACGACACGAAGGAGATGGTGATGACCGCAGTCACGACGCGCCATCCGGTTGGCCCGAACGCATTGGCCATGATGGTGGACATCGGGTCTTTGTCATCGCCGGAGAGCACTTTGGCGATGTCCGGGACCGCCAGAATCAGTGCCAGTGCCGCAAAAATCGCGGCACCACCACCAATGTAGATGGTCATGCGCATGGCCTTGGGAATGCGTTTGCTCGGGTTGGGGGTTTCTTCCGCGACGTCGCCGCACGCTTCAAAGCCGTAGTAGAGGAACATGCCTGCCAGCGATGCGGTCAGGAATGCGGGCCAGTAGCTGCCGTCGATGCTGATGTCGAAGGTATTGAACAGCACCGAGAACGGCTGGTGGCGTTCGAAGATCAGCAGGTAGCCACCGATGACAATGGCGCCCAGCAGTTCGCAGATAAAACCGAACATGGCCACTTTTGCCAAGAGGCTGGTCCCGCTCAGGTTCAGCACGGTGGCCATTGCGGTGAGCGCCAGCGCGATCAGGGTGTTGGTCACCGGGCTGGGCTCGAAGCCCAGCATGGCGGCAATGTAGGGCCCTGCGCCCAGCGATACGGCAGCAATGGTCACGCACAATGAGACGGAATAGATCCAGCCCACCATCCAGGCCCAGCGCTTGCCCACCAGGCGACGCGCCCACGGATAAACGCCCCCGGAGATCGGGAATTGCGAGACGACTTCGCAGAAGATCAGGCACACCAGCATTTGCCCGAGACCGACCAGTAGGTACGACCAGAACATTGGCGGCCCGCCCGCCGCCAAACACAGGCCGAACAGCGTATAGACGCCGACCACCGGGGAGAGGTAGGTGAAGCCCAGGGCAAAGTTTTCCCAGAGGCTCATGCTTCTTTCAAAGTTGGACGTGTAGCCAAGCGCCCTTAACTGGGCGGCATCGCTATCAGCCATGGAAAATTCAGAGCTGTTCATGTTGTTGTCCTGAAAAGTGTGTCCTGCCGGCTGTTTTTGCTGTTGTCTTGCTGCCTTACAACTTGATCCAGGTGGCCTTCAGTTCGGTGTACTTGTCGAAGGCATGCAGCGACTTGTCACGGCCATTGCCCGACTGTTTGAAACCACCGAAGGGCGCGGTCATGTCACCGCCGTCGTATTGGTTGATCCAGACGCTACCGGCGCGCAAGGCCTTGGCGGTCAGGTGGGCTTTGGAGATATCGGCGGTCCAGATGGCCGCGGCCAGGCCGTACGGGGTGTCATTGGCGATCCGGATGGCATCGTCGACGTTGTCGAAGGCGATCACCGACAGCACGGGGCCAAAGATCTCTTCCTGAGCGATCTTCATGGCGTTGCTGACGCCGTCGAAGATGGTCGGTTCAACGTAGGTACCACCGGTTTCCTGCAAGATGCGCTTGCCGCCGGCTACCAGTTTGGCGCCCTCGGTATGGCCCGACTCGATGTACGAGAGCACGGTGTTCATCTGCTGGGTGTCGACCAGCGCGCCAACGGTGGTCGCCGGGTCCAGTGGGTTGCCTGGCTTCCAGTACTGGAGGGCCTCGATCACCCGTGGCAGGAAGGCGTCCTTGATCGAACGTTCTACCAGCAGGCGCGAGCCGGCGGTGCACACTTCGCCCTGGTTGAAGGCGATGGCCGCGGCAGCAGACTCGGCAGCGGCTTGCAGGTCCGGGGTATCGGCGAAGACGATGTTCGGGCTTTTGCCGCCGGCTTCGAGCCAGACGCGTTTCATGTTGGATTCGCCAGCATAGATCATCAGTTGCTTGGCGATTTTGGTTGAGCCGGTGAACACCAGTGTGTCGACGTCCATGTGCAGGGCCAGCGCCTTGCCGACGGTGTGGCCGAAGCCTGGTAATACGTTCAGCACGCCCGCCGGAATGCCTGCGTCAATCGCCAGCTGGGCAATGCGAATGGCGGTCAGCGGTGATTTTTCCGAGGGTTTGAGGATTACCGAGTTGCCGGTGGCCAAGGCCGGGCCCAGTTTCCAGCAGGCCATCATCAACGGGAAGTTCCACGGCACGATGGCGACCACGACACCGACCGGTTCGCGTGTTACCAGGCCCAATTGATCATGGGGGGTTGCCGCCACTTCGTCGTAGATCTTGTCGATCGCTTCGCCGCTCCAGCTCAGCGCTTGCGCTGCTTGCGGCACATCGACCGCCAGTGAGTCGCTGATCGGCTTGCCCATGTCCAGGGTTTCCAACAGCGCCAACTCGTCGGCGTTGGCCATCAGCAGGTCGGCGAAGCGCACCATGATCTGCTTCCTGTCCGCTGGCGCCATGCGCGACCAGACGCCAGAATTGAACGTGGCGCGAGCAACGCTGACAGCATGGTCGGCGTCGGCGGCCGTGCAACTGGCGACTTTGGTCAGCAGTCGACCGTCGACCGGGCTCAGGCAGTCAAACGTTCCGCCTTCGATCGCGTGGGTGTATTCCCCACCGACAAAGGCCCGCCCTTCTATCTTCAGTTCTCGTGCCCGGGTTTCCCATGTGCTTAGCGTTGGATTCGTCATGATCTGCCATTCCTCTGTGTCGATGCCAATGGCCCCTCAGCGCTATCGGTGAGTCGCGGAGCCGGGCTGCCTAGTAAACATTTAAAACCATATCTTATGAATTTGAGCCTGCCAATTGACCTGTCGTTTTTGCCTAAAAACGACATTTGAGCGACTGATTTTTGTTTGGCTTGTGCATTCCTGTTGAGTTTTTAAGCCGATATGGCTAAAAGAAAACTGGTTTCATATTTTTAGTGGCGAGTAGATGACTCAACTGAACAAAGTGAACCGCCTGTCCCTGTTGCAAGTCAGCCAGGAGGGCAAGCCCGAGGAAGTGGCTCGCCGACTGATCGAGGTCATTGAGCTGGGGCTGATTGGTGAAGGTGAGCAGTTGCCCAGTGAGAGTGAACTGGCGACTCGCTTCGGCGTGGCGACCGTGACATTGCGCGACGCGTTGGCGATTTTGCGTCAGCGGGGTGTTGTTGCAACCAAGCGCGGCAGAAACGGCGGCAGTTTCGTCTGTGCCCCTGTGGAGGTTTCCGATGACTTCCTCAAGGCCAGGCTCAGTGCGATGAGTTCGCTGGAGCTTCGCGACCTGTGCGACGAGCAAATCGCTATTTCGGCTACTGCCGCAGGCTTGGCGGCCAGCCGATCTACCAGTGCCCAGCATCAAAGGCTGGAGCATTTCGTGACGGCGCTCCAAGAGGCCACGACCCGAAGCGAGCTTCGCCGGGCGGATGCACGATTTCATATCGAGGTTGCGGTTGCTGCGCAGTCGGTGCGATTGACGCACGCAGAAATGCGCCTTCAGTCCCAAATGGGCGAGTTGCTATGGATCTCTATGGCGGACGCTCACAAGAGTACGGTCATTGCGGAGCACCGGGCGATCCTGCAGGCCGTGATGGCCGGTGAGTCTAATCTGGCCAGTGCGCTGACAGAGGCTCATGTCAAAGAGGGCATAAAACGCCTGATGGATTTGCGCTACGCACTGCTTGAGCTGCAAGAGGCTACATCACCATGATCACAGTCGAACAAAACGAAGAGCTTCATCAGTGTGCCCAGCGATTGGAAGCGATCTTCTGCACCCTGTTCGAGCAATTGAACAGCTTGGCCGGGGAGGTGGTAACGGTCTGGGAGGCGCTGGATGCCGAAGGGCGGAAGCCGACCTCCAAAGACCTCGCTTTTCTTCAGGCGACCATTGAAGCGCGGCTGTTGGCAAACGACAGCTATATCCACGGGACGGGCGTGGTGCTGGAGCCGGGTGAGCTTGCGGACCAAGAATTGTTTCTTGAGTGGTTCTACCGCCCCTCCAGCGGCAAAGTCGCCCCGATGATGCTGAACTTCAATCGTCAAAGCGAGAGCTTCTACAATTACCAGGGCATGCCTTGGTTTACGCGCCCCAAGCTGACGGGTGAAGCGTCGGTCGAGGGGCCATTCGTGGACCTGTACGGTACAGAGCTTTACATACTGGCCTTCTCCGTTCCGATTGTTGCCAAGGGGCATTTTGTCGGCGTTGCCGCAGCGGATATCGCCCTGCACGAATTCGATCAGTTGCTCACCCGGTGCCTGCTGCGGATGAAGAACGAGGCGTTCATCATCAATGCTGAAGGCCGAATCGTTGCCGCCAATTCGGCCAACTGGTTCGTGGGGAACATTGCCAGCCGCCCTGCAGCTGCCAACGTGCGAAAGCTTGAACCGTTATCGATCGAGTGGTCATTGGTTGAACTGCCAACGCCGCGATAGGCCGTGGCCTACCCTCAACGCACCACTGATACCTGTTTCCGTTTCTACCACAACAGCAATAATCGAAGAGGAAATACCATGCGTCGACTGTCGATACGTCTCGTTAGCCTCCTTTGCATGCTCTTGTTCGCCCAGTTGTCGATTGCAGCGGAAAAACAGAGCACCCGGAGCATCATCGATGCTTACATGAGTGCCTGGAACAAGCATGACCCCAATGCGGCGGCGCAGTACTTTGCTGAAAACGGGGAGTTTCTGGATGCGTCCGTAGGGATCCCTCAAGTCGGCCGGGAAACGGCCCGGGATAAAGTCATCAAGCTGTTTATCGATGCCGTGCCGGATTTGAAGTGGCAGATGGTTGGCGAGCCGATCATTGAAGGCGACAACATTGCCTTTGAATGGCAGTTCGATGGCCATAACACCGGTGCCTGGGCACCTGAAACCCCTGCGACCAACAAGCCGTTGAGTTTCAAAGGGGTCAGCTTCATCCGCCTGAAGGATGGCAAGATCGCGACGCAGCATGATTACTACGATGCGTTGTCGTTCAACAAACAGTTGGGCTGGTAAGCGGGCCGCGAGCGGGGCTAGACAGCCCCGTTCGCAATTTTCTGCCAGACGTTTCTGAACAAGGTTGGCGGGCCGTTGCTCTGTTGCGCCGGACTTTTATGCGCTAGGTCGAGACTTTGTCTACATAGGCAGTCATGAACCAATCCGGCATTTCTTCTGTTCGGAACTGTAACGCTGTTCCATCTGTAATCTCGGCAAGTAACACCAGATCAGGACCAGAGTTGTCAAAAATATAGGCACGATTTGCTGCAGCTATTGCCGATGGCAGCAGATCCAGGCAGCGTGAGTAGCGCTGGATGATTTTGTCCTTTGGAACGTTATGGCCACCGGAGTCTACGCGGATCTTGACCCGGTTAATATTGATGTACGGGTCTTCTGTGGCCACGAAGTAAAGGTAGGTTCTATACCCTAGTGCTTTTGCTTTCAGCATGAACTCGATTTTGTCCTTTGAGGACATTACTGTCTCGAATGTAAACGAGAGGCATGCCTGAAGGAGTTTGTTTCTGATGAAGTCGGACGCCACGGAGGCAAAGTAGGAGTTTATCTGAACAGACCGAAAGTCCAGGCAGTTGTTACTGACGGTAAGTTTGCTGGCCTGTTCGGTCAGATTGGCGTTCAGAATCAGTCGATGATTCAGAAAAAAATCCAGAACATCCGATGGTTCGACCTCTAGCTGAAAGTCACTAAATGACAGGAGGCCACTTTCGTTTGCCGTCTTTTCGATTTCGTCAGGATTGATGTAGATCCCAATCAGATGATGCGGAATTGCGCTCTTCATGGTGCTTTTTCCGGAACCGTTGGGGCCGGCAAAGACACGCAGACGAGGGACTTTCATGAAACCCTGCGCACGTTAATTACAGATCCAACGCTCACTTTATGTTTGGGCTTGGTTGAGCAGATCACTTTTCGATCACCGTCCGCAGAGGTCTCGACGATCATGCCGTCCACTACCTCCGCCACAGCACGACCCGAACCCAAAGCATTGATATAGGCAGAGCTGATAGCACCCGCAGCCATACCTGGGATCTTGTCCTCTAGGCAGTTCAGGAGGTCTTCATTCAGTGCTTTGTCGGCTTTCATGTCTGCTCCGTATGGTCAGGGCGTGTGCTCTGCTCATCATCTTAGCCCCGCGTCTCAGGCTTTGACAGCATGGCTCTGTATAGGCTGCCACTCGCTGTCAGACGCTTCTGAAGCATGCCCTATCCGGGGGTGTTGTTATGTTGCGCTCGCCTTCTGCGCTGGTGAATGGATGGCTGGGGTTACTGGGGTGTCGCGCAGTCGCCGGTAAGGCACCTCACACCTGTAGGTGTCGGCCTTGCTGGCGATTAGCTGCTGCGCGTGAGTGATTACTGCTCGGTGGTTGTTTCTACTGGCGGGGTCATCCGCGCTTCCAGTTCCAGCACTTTGGCTTCCAGCGCCTCGAGGCGGGCGCGGGTACGGGCCAGTACCACCATCTGGCTGTCGAACTCTTCGCGGCTGACCAGTTCAAGCTTGCTGAAACCGCTTTGCAGCAGCGCCTTGAACTGGCTTTCCAGTTCACTGCGAGGCTGTGAGGTGTCGCTGCTGAAAAGGCGCGAGGCATGGTCGCTCAGGGCATCGAGAAAGGCTTTGGGCGCGAGCATGGGCAGTATCCAGAAAATTCCACAAGGCCGGCAGTGTATCACGCAAGGAAACCGGGCTCGCATTGCACACTTTTTGCGCATCGCGGCGCAATGCCGCGCACCGTAGTTGTGCGCCCGAACCTTGCTGGCGAATGGCCAAACTGACCGGGTTGCCGTAAGTCGTTGTAATTGGTGAATTTGTCGGACATGGCAAGGTTTCTGCTTAGACCACTGTGACCCATGCACCGATGCTGTCGCTGTGACGATGCAGTGCGCAAATGGAGCGAAGGACGTGTTTCGTAAGACGTGGTTTGTGGCGTCGGCTTGAGGATGAGTGGTCGACGACGCGTTACAAAGCCAAGCGCTGCGCTTAGACTTGAGTCGGGTTTGTTTTCCTGGGGCAAGTCCACCAATTCGGGAGAAAGTTTCATGAAGCTAGTCACTGCCATCATCAAGCCGTTCAAATTGGACGACGTGCGCGAGTCGTTGTCTGAAATCGGCGTGCAGGGCATTACCGTTACCGAAGTCAAAGGTTTCGGTCGGCAGAAAGGCCACACCGAGCTGTATCGCGGTGCGGAGTATGTGGTCGATTTCCTGCCCAAAGTGAAGATTGATGTCGCCATTGACGACAAGGATCTGGACCGGGTCATCGAAGCCATCACCAAGGCGGCCAATACCGGCAAGATCGGTGACGGCAAGATCTTTGTGGTGAATCTGGAACAGGCTATCCGTATTCGTACCGGCGAAACCGATACCGACGCGATCTAACAAAAAGCCGCCCCAAACCCAACGCCCCAGGAGATAACATCATGACTCTGCGTCAGTTCGCAGGGCTAGGAGCCCTTTTGTCCCTCGTAATGCCTGGCCTGGCCCTGGCAGAGGACGCAGCACCTGTGCTCAACTCCGGCGATACCGCCTGGATGTTGACCTCTACAGCCTTGGTGCTGTTCATGACCATCCCCGGCCTGGCGCTGTTTTACGGCGGCATGGTGCGGTCCAAGAACGTCCTGTCGGTGATGATGCAGTGTTTCGCGATCACTGGCCTGATCAGCATTCTCTGGGTCGTTTATGGCTACAGCATGGCGTTCGATACCACCGGTATGGAACAGGGCGTAGTCAACTTCAATTCTTTCGTCGGCGGCATGTCCAAGGCGTTCCTCGCCGGTGTGACGCCATCGAGCCTCACCTCCGCGACGGCGTTGTTTCCGGAAGCCGTGTTCATCACCTTCCAGATGACCTTCGCGATCATTACGCCGGCTCTTATTGTCGGTGCCTTTGCCGAGCGCATGAAGTTTTCGGCCATGCTGATCTTCATGGCCATCTGGTTCACCGTGGTCTATGCGCCTATTGCGCACATGGTCTGGAGTGGCAGCGGCGGCCTGATGTGGGACTGGGGCGTGCTGGACTTCGCGGGCGGCACCGTGGTGCATATCAACGCCGGTATCGCCGGCCTGGTGGCTTGCCTGGTGCTGGGCAAGCGTAAAGGCTTCCCGATCACCCCAATGGCGCCCCATAACCTGGGTTACACCCTGATGGGTGCGGCCATGCTCTGGGTCGGCTGGTTCGGCTTCAACGCCGGCTCTGCCGCCGCCGCCAATGGCACCGCCGGTATGGCCATGCTGGTCACCCAGATTGCCACTGCCGCCGCTGCGCTGGGCTGGATGCTTGCCGAGTGGCTGACGCACGGTAAACCAAGCGCTCTGGGTATCGCTTCGGGTGTGGTTGCAGGCTTGGTAGCCATCACCCCGGCCGCTGGCACTGTAGGCCCGATGGGGGCGCTGGTGATCGGCCTGGTGGCTTCGGTGATCTGCTTCTTCTGCGCTACCAGCCTCAAGCGCAAACTGGGCTATGACGACTCGCTGGATGCCTTCGGTGTACACGGCATCGGCGGTATTGTCGGCGCGCTCCTGACCGGTGTGTTTGCTGCGCCGTCCCTGGGTGGTTTCGGCACCGTCGAGGACATCGCCGCGCAAGTCTGGATTCAGGCCAAGGGCGTAGGCTTTACCGTGATTTACACCGCAATCGCCACCTACGTGATCCTCAAGGTTCTGGACCTGGTCATGGGCCTGCGGGTCAACGAAGAAGAAGAGTCGGTCGGCCTCGACCTGGCTCAGCACAACGAGCGTGGTTACGCACTGTAATCGCCAGAAAAAATCTGCCCGGTTCGCCGGGCATTTTTTTGCCTGCGATTTGAGCCGGAAATTACACGCAAACGGTTTCCTCAAATACTTGCGCAGGTACTGCCCTGAAGCGTTTGCCCTTAAGCACAAGACTTACAGGCAACAAGGATATTTAGACACTTTGTTTTTTCCCACAGCACGCTAGAATGCGCGCCGAAGGGTGCTTATCAGTGGTCCGCACACTTCGGTACCCTTTGCTAGGCTTGTCAATGGGCATGCCCATGACGCCAGGGTGGGCCGGCTCGGTGTCGCCGGTGGCTCTTTACTTTTTGTCGGGCTCGGTGTGTGTCGGGCTCGCATGGCGCTTGCCGGTAGGGCGAGCGTTGCAGGTGATGGGGCTTCATCACCTTTGAATTTTGCCCGGCGGCTGCGCTATTTGCGCCGCGGGTCCATAACTAATGTGCTTTTCGCAAGTCATGAGGTAGAACATGAGCGACGACGATCTGGAAAATGATGACCTCGAAGTAGGCGACGAAGACGAAGGCGACGAAGGCCTGGAAGCCGCTGCCGAAGACGTGGCAGACGACGGTGACGACAGTCCCGTACCGGTCGCCAAAGGCAAATCCAAGGCGGCTGTCTCGGTTGACGAGATGCCAAGCATGGAAGCCAAGCAGAAAGAGCGTGATGCCTTGGCCAAGGCCATGGAAGAGTTCCTGGCTCGCGGTGGCAAGGTGCAGGAAGTTGAGCCGAATGTGGTCGCTGACCCGCCCAAGAAGCCGGACAACAAATACGGTAGCCGCCCTATCTGAGTGGTTGTCGTAACAAAAAGCCCGCTGTCGCTGCGGGCTTTTTTGTGTGCGCTGTCCCGTCCTGAATAAGGTTTACACCTTCTGACCTTTCCTCAGGAGGATTCAATGGATTCGGGCAAAAGGCGCAGC
>NZ_PJQQ01000035.1:0-48095 GCF_002858665.1 Pseudomonas sp. FFUP_PS_473 | reverse complement strand
GCAGCTGTCTCCAGTAGAGTATGAGAAACGCTATTTCCTGAGCTTGGAGAGTGTCTAGAAAACCAGGGGCGATTCAAAGCGCCAGCGCAAGTCTGCTGATGCCGAACGGCTTCAGGGTATGCACGGCGTGTAACAGCCTTATCCAGGAGCGTGCGCGCGCAAGGCGGGCACGCTCAGTGCGTTAGCTCAAACGCTTCAGGAAGTGATGGCAGGCAATCTGATAGTGGCGCTGCATGTAGAGCCGATGAGCTGCGCCCCGGTCAGTTCCAACACCGGAGTCAAGGTGAACGGCTGAACAGCCCAGGCGTTCTGCTTCTGCCTCTACCCAGGCAAGCAGCGCTGAACCGAAACCGTTTCCGCGCCATTGCGGGAGTGTTGCAATGTCGACGACGTAAAGCGACTTTCCTAACCAGAGGGAGTGTTGGATGCGATAACCCAATGCACAGACTGCATTGGGTGATTCATCTGTCCAAAGGCCGATCAGGTTGTAGCCATTCGGACGAAGAAACTCATCAACCTGAGTAACAATTTCAGTCGCAGAGTATCGCGGCCATAACTCGCATAGTGCCGCCGCAGCCATCGCTGTTTCACCGGCACTTACGGTTTTGATTGTGAAGGACATGAGTGTCTCCGTGGCTGTCCATGCAATTTGACGGTTATTTCCCAATCGGCCTGATTGCTAACATTTGTAGTTTGCTTCAATCAGTCTCCCCTTGGCGGCGTGAACATGCTTGATCAGCAACTTCTCCAGTTGCTCCCACAGTGCCGGTTCAGTACTGAATGCTACGTTGAAGCGCATCCAGCCCGTGGCTTGTGAGTCGACCATGAACAACTGCCCGGGGCCGAGCATGATGCCGTGTTTGAGGGCTTCGTCAACCAGCGCGGCACTGTCGGGGATGGCCGGGTGACGGGTCCAGATGTACATGCCTTCATCTGAATCGACAAACAACTCGAAGCCCAGCCGGGTGAGCTGGCGGCTGACTTCCTGTTGCGCTTCCGACAGGCGTTGGCGCATGCGCTTGAGGTGTTTGCGCCATCGGCCATCGGTGATAGCCGCATACACCACGCGTTCCATGACCTGCGAGGTGGTCAGGCCCGAGCGCATCTTCAGGTGCAGCAATTGCTGCATCAGCGAGGGGTTGGCCAGCATGTAGCCGACGCGCACGTTGGGGGAGATGCTTTTGGAATAGCTGCCGACGTACACCACCTGTTGCAGGTGATCGAGGCTGGTCAGGCAGGGCAGGGGCTCGGCGATCATGTCGGCGTAGAGGTTGTTTTCCACAATGCGAAAGCCGTGCTGCGAGGCGAGTTGCAGCAGGCGGTGCAATTGCACGAGGGGCGTGCGCGAGCAGGTCGGGCTGTGCAGGTGCGGCTGGGTGAAAAACACCGTTGGGCGGTGGTGCGCGAGCAGCCGTTCGAGGTGGTCCAGGTCGTAGCCGGCCGGGGTGCGCGGCACACCGATCAGGGTGGCCCCCTGGAAGCGCAGGATGCTCATCAGGTTGGGGTAGCCGGGGTCGTCCACCAGCACCACGTCGCCCGGTTGCACCAGCGTGCGCACAGCCAGGTCCAGCGCCTGGCTGCCGCCATGGGTGAGCATCAACTGGGTAGGCGGCACGACGATGCGCAGGTCCTGCTGCAAGTTCTGGGCGGTGAGCGTGCGCAACTCCAGCAGCCCCATGGGGTCGCCATAGCCACTGAGCTCCATCACGCTGCTGGCAACCTGACGCAAGCCGCGACGCAGTCCGTCTTCGAACATCCAGTCGTTTGGCAGCCAGCCGCAGCCAGGTTTGAAGGCCAGTTGTCGGCTTTCAAAAATCTGCTGCAAGTACCACTCGGAGTTGAACGTGGGTTTGACCGGGCGCGGTTTGCTGGTTTGTGCGTTGATCCGCTCGTTTGCCGAGCGGTTGACGAAGAAGCCTGCATTGCCCCGACTGATCAGCAAGCCTTGGGCGACCAGACGGTCGTAGGCTTCAACTACGGTAAACGTGCTGACCGAATAGGTGGCGGCGAAGGCGCGAATCGACGGTACTTTTGCGCCGGGTTTGAGGGTGTTGTTCTCGATCAACTCACGCAGCCCATTGATGATCTGGTTGACCAATGGGGGCGATGCGTCGGGTCGTAATTCAAACATGGGGAAGCTGTGCCTTCAAATGAGCGTACCACCAAGCACCTGCAGGAAAACGGAGTGTGCTGCATCGGCGACCTGTACAGTGCAGTGACGATTTGTGCGCGCTGTGCATGGCTCTTGGCGTCAGACATTTTTACATTAGGTGTCAGTTATCGCCAGACCAAAGCCGTTGAAGCTTCATGAACAATCACAATCTATCCGATGCTTTTCCGACGGAGAGTGCTCCGTTCACGTCTTTTCCGCTGATGTCGTCGCCTATTGGTGCCGTTCATCCGTCCCTTGCACCACATCTCAGGCCCACCGGACGAGCCTGAGCACGATAGAAACCCTGCCCAACGCGGCCGTTTGTCGGCTCGGGCACACCATCGTGCACACAATCAGACAGCTGATGCAGAGGTGAACGCGACGACCGTCGTGCTTTCACGAGTTTCCTTAGATAAAAAGAACACGAGGTAGACTACTGATGGACGCAACATCCACATCCACATCCACTTCCACAGCGAAGGCGGAGCATGAGAGCAAGCTCAGTGCTTCGCTCAAATCGCGCCACCTGACCATGATGTCGATTGCCGGGGTCATCGGCGGCGCATTGTTCGTCGGCTCTGGCAGTGTGATCCACAGCGCTGGCCCGGCTGCCGTACTCGCCTATCTGGCCGGTGGCATCCTGGTGGTGCTGATCATGCGCATGCTTGGCGAAATGGCCACGTCATCGCCTGATACGGGTTCGTTTTCCACCTATGCCGAACGCGCTATTGGCCGTTGGGCCGGTTTCACCATCGGTTGGCTGTATTGGTGGTTCTGGGTCATCTTGATGGCGTGGGAAGCCTACGTCGCAGGCAAGATTCTGCACGGCTGGTTCCCCTCGGTCAGCATCAACACCTTCACGTTGATCGCTACCCTGACGCTGATTGGCGTCAACTTCTTCAACGTCAAGCACTACGGTGAGTTCGAGTTCTGGTTCGCCCTGATCAAGGTGGTGGCCATTGTCTGCTTCCTTGTGGTCTGTGGCATGGCCGTGGTCAATTTGTGGCCGACCGGTGAAGTGCATGGCATCAGCAACCTGACGGCGGTGGAAGGCTTCATGCCCAATGGCATTGAGTCGGTCGTTGTAGCCATGCTTGGGGTGATGTTCGCGTTCCTCGGTGCTGAAATCGTTACCATCGCTGCGGCCGAATCGAAAAACCCTTCCGAGCAGATCGTCAAGGCGACCAACTCGGTGGTTTGGCGTGTATGCCTGTTCTACGTGGGTTCGATCTTCCTGATCGTAGCCCTGGTGCCGTGGAACGATCCGCTGCTGGGCCAGTCGGGCTATGGTTCTTACCGTCGTACGCTGGAGCTGTTGGGCATCCCTGGCGCTGAGATGGTGATGAACTTCGTGGTTCTGACCTCGGTGAGCAGCTGCATGATTTCGGCGCACTACACGGCCTCGCGCATGCTGTTCTCCCTGGCGACCCGTGGCGATGCGCCGGCGATCTTCAAGATGACCCGCGCCGGCAGCGGCGTACCGGTATTCTCGATTCTCGGTTCATGCTCGGTAGCGGTGTTTGTTGCCCTGATCAACTTCAGCGACACTCTGCGGCCCAAGGATGTACTGGACGTACTGATGAACACCACCGGCATGATTGCCATGCTGGTTTACCTGGTGATCGCATTCTCGCAACTGAAAATGCGTCGCAAGCTGGAAGCCGAAGGTAAGCAGATTCGTCTGAAGATGTGGCTGTTCCCTTGGCTGACCTACCTGGTGATTGCGTTCATCATCGCGTGCCTTGTGACCATGGCTTTCGTTGATGAGTACCAGGTGCTGGTGATCTCTACCGGTATCGCGTCCATCGTCGTGGCGCTCATGGGTGTAGTGGTTCACCGTCGTGCCCTGAAAAACAAGGCTGCCTGAAGCAGCCTCCCTTCCTGGGCGACTTCGGTTCGCCCGGATCCGCGCCTGGCGTCCTGCCAGGCGCTGCGCGTAACCGGTGCCTGTCAGCTATTCAGGCGCCGGTAAACGTCGATTTCGCGCTTTTCTCAAGGCCCTGCCGGTAAAGACGCCGGACACTGCCCCAGCCAACCGCCCAGTACGTGCTGACAGATGACGATCTGTACTGCTTGTTTGCAGTACGTTGGTCATGCTGAAAGGTCACTGCACTTTAACGTTAATGGTTGAACAGCTTGGTTGGTTAACAGGCATTGGCGAGATATTGATTTGAAATAGTCGTCTGTCTCGTTAATTTCAAGAACGTATACACCGCCTGTGGGTACTTGGGGGTATCAATTAATCTGTCAAGAATGTGACGACATGATGTTGCGCTTTATTGGATCCAATAAAGGTGGTTGATTATCAAGAAGAATGAGATTTATTGCCATCACGGTTGTCGCGGCGGCTGTATACCTCGGGCATAGACTAAGATGTGAGCTCGGCAGTTCATGGGTTGTGTTTAAACATCATGACAATGAGTTGCCGTTGGTCGGGTGCCGTTAAAAGAGAGACCTCCAGAAACTCAGCGCTACTATATTGATATCAGGCTTGGTGTTTCTTTTTACTGAGAAAATGCTTGGTATATAGGGGTTTCTATCCCTTGCGTTTGCAAGGGAGGGGGAATGAAGTGGAGCCGGTCACTCTAGCTATTCGACATCTGCGCGATGAGCAAATGCTGCTGCGGCAAGGGGGGCTTTACTGGCTGTCCATTGACCATGTGAGCGACGCCAAAATATTGGCATTTCAGTTTCTGGAAGGGCTAGGGCACATTCAAGCGGCCACTTTGGTGTGCTTCAACCAGGACCCCCAAGAGGTTGTTGCCCCGTTGGGACGGCACGCAGGCCCCGCCACGTTGAGGCTGTTTGAAGTGCCTGAGGCTTCAATCAGATCGGCGCTCGAATCGTTGAACCATGAATTGAGCCGAGCCGCGGTCAAAAAGGGCAGCCCAATCGTTTTGATGCTGCCTGCAGCCACTTGGCAGGGGTTCGGCAGCCAGAATTTGCAACGCTGGTGTGAGAGCCTGGCAACCTGGTTGGATAGGCACGGCTGCACATTGCTGGTGCTGTGTCATGGCCAGGCTCCGAAGCTTCATGCACATTTGATAAGCCTGAATGAGCGGCTGTCCGGGCTGGCGCGGCTCTATCGTCGTGACGGTGTTACCCGCTATCAACTGAGTTATTGGCACAGTCCGCTGGGCGTTTGCAGTGAGCAGGAGTTTGAGCTGGAGGCACATCCTGAGGGATTCGCGCTGGCTGTGTTCGAGCGTACCAATCCGCAACCCGCACAGAGCGAAGACCAACGGCTCTACCTGGCGCTACGCTCGGTGCTGGAAGGTATATCACCCTTGTCTCATCAGTGGAGGCAGTTCGATAACTATGACGACCTTTTTCTTCAGGCAAGCCGGGCAAAAGCTGCAAGCGTCATAGTGGGGGTAACGAACAATCTGCAAGTCGAGGAACTCGCCCAGCGATTGTATGAGTTGCGCGAGCGCTGCGGCATTTCGCTGAAAATCATCGTAAGGGAATTGGCCGCTTGCTTACGCTATCGGGATGAGCGTCTTTTGGTGTCCTGTGGGGCGAATATCATCGTGCCCTATGGGGTTTCGCCAGCCTGTTTTTTCAGTTTGGTTGACAGTGTTCAGGGGCAGGTTTGGCGGCATAGCCTGAATATCAAGTTAAACGAGTTGTTTGAGCGGCTTCGGCCACCGACGGTGTGTGGTGTGGTGTCGCCGCACCAATTCATCTCGATACTGGACCCGATCTATGAGCGTGACGCCGGGGAAGTCAGCCATCAATTGTTGAGGTTGCAGCCGCGCAATGACATGGCGGCTGAGCAATACCTCGACCAGATCGATCTACGTCGTCTTGGCGATATTGCATGCGTGCTCGACGGTGTGTTGTACCTGTTTCTGTTTGCGTGCAGGGCCGATGGCGTGGCCAATGCACTGGCGCGGATTTTCCGATTGCCTTGGTACGATCTGTTCAGTGAGTGCCAGTTTTTGTTTGGTATTGAAGGTTTACCACGCAAAGCCTTATTGGATACAGCGGTTCCCCAGGTGAGCGCCCGGCTGGCTTCGGTTGATGCCGATACAGGGGCGGTAGTGGATACGCAGCGCAGTAATACCTACACGCCGCGGCCTATGGTCTTGCCCGTCACGGAGTATCGCCCATGAGCACCTCCGATCTACTGCAGGTCATTGCGCTCAGCAGTGTACTGACATTGGCACTGGTTGTTTTTTTCAAGAGTTTCTGGCGTTTGCTTACGGCGTTGTTGCGAGGTTGCATGCGGCCTCGTTACCTGAAGTCAAAAGGCCTGCGTCGTCGCGTGGCGGCCACCACGGTAAAGGGTGAGTCCGATGAGCCAGCTTAAAGTCATTCCGTCTCAGCCTGTACGACGCAACACCGGTTTGGGGGTGTGGAACGTTTATTTTCTGATCAAGTTCGTCATGCTCTGGATGGGGTACCTCAACCTGCAGATACTGCCCAACCTGGTCTTTGCCGCCTTTTTGTTGGTGCCTCTGAACAGTCGAAAGCTGGAGATCCTGCGCGCTATGATCGCGCTGCCAGTGGGGGTGATGCTGTTCTATCAGGACACCTGGTTACCGCCTTTGGCTAACGTGTTAAATCACCCGGGGCTGATGTCCTTCTCCACAGCGTATTTTCTCGAACTGGCGGGACGCTTTATCAATTGGAGTCTCTGTGGCTGGTTGCTCCTGGTGATGGTGCTGTACCGTCTTGTGCATCAGTGGTTACGGGTAACAACGTTTACCCTGATCGGTTTGGCCTGGTTGGGTGCTACAAGCTTGCTGGCCTTGCAGGCCCCCTCTGAGCAAGCCGTTGCGATGGTTGCCTCGCCAGGGGTTGCTACCAAGAAAGTAATGGTTGCCGATCCCGACAATGAAACCCTTAACCGCTACTTGCAGGATTTCTATACCACCGAAGCAACACGTCGTGTCGAGTTCAAACCGCCGATTACAGACTCACCGCCGTTTGACCTGCTGTTGATTAACGTGTGCTCGTTGGCCTGGGACGATATCGACTCGGTGGGCCTGCGTGACAACCCGCTGTTCCAGCAGATGGATGTGGTATTCGACAACTTCAACTCTGTCACCTCTTACAGTGGGCCGGCAGCCATTCGCTTGTTGCGTGCCAGTTGCGGCCAAGCAAGCCATACCGCCTTGTACAAGACACCGCCAGAACAGTGCCTGTTGTTCGACGAGCTGAGCAAGCTGGGTTTTGCCAGTGAAGTGATGCTTAACCACTCCGGTGAATTCGAAGGGTTCATTGACAGGGTCCGCACTCAGGGTTCACTCCCGGCGCCTGCCGTTGATATCCATATGCTGAAGAACCCGATAATCAGTTTTGAGGGGCTGCCTATCTGGCGTGATGGTGAGGTCTTGGATAAGTGGTGGCAGCACCGTGAAAGCGAGAGCCAGTCGCGTGTGGCGCTTTTTTACAACACCATTACCTTGCATGACGGTAATCGCATGCTCGCCGCCGACGGAAGCTCAAAGAGCGCGGACTATAAAGTGCGTGCACAGATGCTGCTCAGTGACTTGAGCGGCTTCATCAAGCAACTGGAGCAAAGTGGCCGGCGCGTGGTGGTGGTGATTGTGCCGGAGCATGGTGCCGCCCTGCACGGTGACCGCATGCAGATTCCTGGCATGCGCGAAATTCCAAGCCCATCAATCACCCATGTACCCGTCGGTATCAAGCTGGTAGGGATGGGCGTCAGTCCACGCACCGGCCCCTTGCATATCAGTGAACCGAGCAGCTTTCTGGCCCTCTCGGAAATCATCAGCCGTCTCTATGTCGCGCAGGCCCAGCCGCAGGGCCTTGACCTGACTACCTTGCTGACTGGCCTTCCGCAAACACCGGTGGTTTCAGAGAACGCTGGGACCGTAGTGCTTGAGTATGCCGGCCGACCTTATGTTCGAATCAAGGAGAATGGCGCATGGCTGCCTTACCCGCAGAAACTCAATTGAATTCGAAGGTGTTGTTGCGCTACGAGCACACTACCGACATTGCTCAGCTCAAGGTTTGCCTGCAATTACCTGATCTGGAGTATGTCGATGTTTCCGCTCAGCTTGAACTCAAGGGTGCATTGCAACGTTGGCCGTTGCTGGCGGCTGTCAGCGAGGTAGCGCAGCACGAGGAACGGGTGTTGCCGCTCGAACGCCAGGAGGCGAAATGATTTCCCTGAGCGTACGCGGCGTACGCGGCGGGGTTGGCAACAGCTCGCTGCTGGCTGCCCTTGGCCATGCATTGCACCACCTCGGCCAGTCCGTCTTGTTGGTGGACATGTGTCCTGAGAATCTCCTGGGCTTGCATTTCAACCTGTCAGTTGGCGAGCGCGGTGGTTGGGCGCGTGCGCTGCTCGATGAGCAGAACTGGGAGGATCAGGCCTGGACGCTGCAACCGCAATTGTGCCTGCTGCCTTATGGACAGTTGGATCATCCAGAGCAACAGCAGGTTGAGCATCGTTTGTCTAAGGACCCTGACGTTTGGGCACGACGCCAGGCGGCCTTGGCCAAACATTTTGACTGGATGCTGTTCGACTTGCCTCAGCGTTTGCCCGGGCATGCGGAGGTCGGTAGTTGTGCATTACAGATTCAGGTCGCCGAAGCTGACGCGGCGTGCCACGTGCTGTTGCATCGCGCTGAAGCACTGGATGGCTATTTGTTGGTTAATCGATTCGAGCCCGCCAGTTTGCTTCAACGCGACATGCTACTGATTTGGCGAAGGCTTTTTGGCGCACGAATGCTGCCATTGGCGGTCCACAATGATGAAGCCATGCGCGAGGCATTGGCGCTCCAGAAGCCGCTTGGGCAACATTCGCCTGCCAGCCTTGCGGCTCAGGATGTGCTCAGCCTTGCCACCTGGTGCCTGGCTCAACGCCAGGAACGACCATGATCACCCGTTGGTTTCCCTACGCTCATCTGCGCCAACGGCATGGTTGCAACCCGTTGGTGGCATTTCTGTTGGCGACAATGAACGCACTGGCCTGGCTGGTGCTGCCGCTTGAGTCGCCCGCCTGGCGAAGCGTGCTTGATCAGCCTATGCGCTGGTATCCGCACCTGGCCCGCAAGACGCCGAGCCTGGGTGACCCGATACGCTACACCATACAAAGCCTCTGGCTGCTACTGATTCGTCCGTTAGGGAGGGTGCCCCGTAAAGCCCGTGAGCCGGGGTTGCTGCAACGCCTGGCTGGGCTCTGCCGGCAGGTATGGGCGCGTGTCGTCGAGGTTCTGGAGCAGTTGCCCGAGCGTGTTGTACAGCGCACGCACCTACATCAGGGGACACATTGGTGGGGCGGGCTAGGGCGCCCTGTTCGATACCTGCTTGATGGTGTGATTGCCGTGATTGCGCTTGGCTTGGCGCTGCTGTGCATCACCGAACCGTTTGGCCTGCTCAATCAGACGATTTTCGTCATTCTGCTCTGGGGATTGGCCATGCTGATTCGGCGCATCCCGGGACGCCTCCCTACATTGATGCTGATCATGTTGTCGGTCATCGTCTCCTGTCGTTACCTGTGGTGGCGCTACACCGCGACGCTGAACTGGGATAAACCATTCGACCTGGGCTGTGGTGTACTGCTACTGATGGCTGAAACCTACTCGTGGGTAGTGTTGATCCTGGGCTATATCCAGACCAGTTGGCCGCTTGAGCGCAAGCCGGTACAACTGCCCAGCGATGTGCGCTTGTGGCCGACAGTTGACCTGCTGATTCCCACCTACAACGAAGACCTTGCCGTGGTTCGAGGCACCGTTTACGCAGCACTGGGCATCGACTGGCCACGTGACAAACTCAAGATCTATATCCTGGATGATGGTCGGCGCGAGGTGTTTCGACAGTTCGCCGAGGAAGTGGGTGTCGGTTACATCGTTCGTGACGATAATACCCATGCCAAGGCTGGTAATCTCAATAATGCGTTGGGTCATATAAACGGCGAGCTGGTAACGATCTTCGACTGCGATCATTTGCCGGTGCGCTCATTTTTGCAGCTGACCGTGGGGTGGTTCCTGCGTGACCCGAAGCTGGCGTTGGTACAAACCCCGCATCACTTTCTTTCGCCCGATCCATTTGAACGCAACCTGAACCTGTTCCGTCGCAGCCCTAATGAAGGCGAGCTGTTTTATGGGCTGGTCCAGGATGGCAATGACCTGTGGAATGCTGCATTTTTCTGCGGTTCGTGTGCCGTGCTACGGCGCTCTGCACTGGATGAAATTGGCGGTTTTGCCGTGGAGACGGTAACCGAAGATGCCCACACGTCGCTGCGTCTGCATCGACATGGCTGGAACTCCGCTTACATACGTGTACCGCAAGCGGCCGGCCTGGCCACGGAAAGCCTGTCGGCGCATATTGGCCAGCGTATTCGCTGGGCGAGGGGCATGGCGCAGATTTTCCGCACCGACAACCCGTTGCTCGGGAAAGGCCTGACGCTCCTTCAGCGTATCTGTTACGCCAACGCAATGCTGCACTTTCTGGCCGGTCTGCCACGGTTGATTTTCCTCACTGCGCCACTGGCGTTCCTGCTCCTGCATGCCTACATCATTTATGCGCCGGCGTTGATGATCCTGTTGTACGTATTGCCGCACATGGTTCACGCCAGCTTGACCACTTCCAGGATGCAGGGGGCCTATCGTCGGACATTCTGGGGCGAAGTCTACGAAACGGTGTTGTCGTGGTACATCGCCCGCCCGACCACCGTGGCACTGTTCAGCCCCAAGAAGGGCAAATTCAATGTCACGGCCAAGGGTGGCCTGATGGAAAACAATCAGTTTGACTGGCGCATTGCCAAACCGTACCTGATCCTTGCACTGCTCAACCTGGCAGGCCTGGTTTTCGCGGTCTGGCGTTTCATCTATGGCCCGGCAAACGAGTACAGCACGGTACTGATCAGTGGCACCTGGGTGGTCTATAACTTGCTCATTATTGGCGTGGCGGTCGCTGTGGCCGCCGAAGTGCGTCAGGTGCGCAGTACCCATCGGGTCCAGTCGAAACTGCCTGCGGCGGTGCGCCTGGACAGCGGTCATTGCTATCCGGGGATCCTGCATGACTACTCCGATGGCGGGGCATGCATCAACGTCAATGCCGACCTTTCCCTGTCGCCAGGCGCGCGTATCTCGGTGCTGATGCAGCGTGGTGTTCGAGAGTTCCTGTTTCCGGGCACCGTGACGCGTAGCCAGAAAGGCGCCATCAGTATCCGTTTTGCCGAGATGTCGGTGCAGCAGAAAATTGACTTCGTGCAGTGCACATTCGCCCGCGCCGATGCCTGGTTGGGCTGGCGCGAGGCGTTCAAACCCGAGCAACCGTTGTACAGCTTTATCGGGATTCTAAAAATGGGTGGGCGCGGCTACAGGCGGCTGTTCAGCTATTTGCCTTCGTGGGCCTCGCGCTTGATCAATCCGGTCTTGCGTGTGTTGCGCTGGCTGGCAAGCTATCTGCCGCGCGTGCCGACCCATTCCCCCAGCACTTCTAGCGAACCGGTGACCACGCAATGAGCCGAACTCTCAGGACATTCTGCTTTACCAGCTTTCTGCTCCCGGCCCTCGGCTTCTGCCTGGCGCAGGCTGAACCTCTGACGCCACAGGCCTCGACACCGAATGAGGTGAGGTCATCACTGAACGGGCTTCCAAGTTGGAGCAAAACGCTCAGCTTCGAAAAGTTGGGGCGAAGTTCCGACAGCTTGTTGCTGGGTATTCACAACAGCGATCAGATTGTGTTCAGCATGCGTCATGACCGGATCGCCAGTGATGTTCGCTTGCAATTGGAGTACACGCCTTCACCGGCGCTGCTACCACTGGTCTCACACCTTCGGGTTTACCTCAATGATGTCCTGATGAGTGTGGTCCCCATCGCGAAAGACCAGCTAGGGCACAAGACAACTCAAGAGCTCATCCTTGATCCTCGCCTGGTCAGCGACTTCAATCGGGTGCGCCTGGAGTTCGTCGGGCACTATTCAGAGCTTTGCGAAGATCCCGCAAACAGTGCGTTATGGCTGAACGTCAGCCGTACCAGTCACTTGCTCATCCAGGAGCAGGCGCTGTCGCTGCAGAACGATCTGGCCTATTTTCCGATGCCGTTCTTTGATACGCGAGGGCAGGACCAGGCGATGGTAAACATGGTGTTCGCTGAGTCACCCACGTTGGGTGAACAGCGTGCAGCGGGCATATTGGCGTCTTATTTCGGTAGTTTGGCCGGTTGGCGTGGCACACAGTTTCCGGTGTTGTTTGACCAGTTACCGGCGGTGGGCGAGCACAACAGGGCAATGCCCTCGATCGTCTTTGCCAGCAACGAACATCGGCCAAAAATGCTGGCAGACCTGCAAAAGTTCCCGCTGGTCCAGGCGCCATCCATTCAGATAATTGATAACCCCGCTGACGCTTACAGCAAGTTGCTGCTTGTGCTGGGGCGTAACGAAGACGACCTGGTCACTGCCGCGCAGACCCTCGCACTAGGGGGGGGATTGTTGAGTGGTTCGCAGATGACCTTGGACACGGTCCGGGACATACCGCGACGCCAGCCTTATGACGCGCCGAACTGGATGCGCACCGATCGCCCCGTGCGTTTCGCCGAACTGATCAAGTACCCCGAGCAACTGCAAGCCAGTGGCTTGCGGCCGCAGCCGATCAGCCTTGAAATGAAACTCCCGCCGGATCTTTTTTTCTGGCTCAATCGAGGCGTACCACTGGAAACGCGGTATCGCTACACCGTGCCATCAACCAATGATGCATCGCAGCTCAATATCAGCCTGAACAATCAGTTCATCAGCAGTTTGCCGCTGGGTAAGAACAGCGGGGATGTGATCAGAGGCTTGAGCGCGATGGTGCTGTCCAGCGACTCGATCGACGCCAGCCACAAACTGTTGGTGCCGTCGTTAAAAATCGAAGACCGCAACACCCTGCGTTTTGACTTTAACTTTGCCAGTACCTTGAGCAGTGCCCAGAAGGGCCATTGCCAGACGTCCTTGCCGTCGACCAATCAGGTGCTGATCGACCAAGAGTCGACGATTGATCTTTCCGGCTACCATCACTACCTCCGGATGCCGGACCTGGGTGCCTTCGCCCGCAGCGGTTTCCCATTCAGCCGAATGGCCGACCTCTCGGAAACTATGGTGATGGTGCCCGCTCGCAGCGATGCCACGCAGATCAGTACCTTGCTTGAAACCCTCGCATGGATTTCAGCGCAGTCTGGCCTGCCGGCTTTCGGGTTGCGATTGTCAGACGACTGGAAAGCGGTCGCCAACATCGACGCAGATCTGCTGGTGATGAGCCAGATGCCTCAGAACCTGCGCAAGAGCCAAGACCTTACTCAACTGCTCGACCATACGCGATCATCGATTCTGAATGCCTCACGCCAGCAGGTAGGTGGCGCGGGCATTGCGTATGCCGGTGAGTCTGCAGGTGAAGGCATCCCGGCATCTTCGATCGCCAATGCGCCGCTGGCTGCGGTTATCGGGTTGCAGTCGCCATTCAATGCCCAGCGCAGCATTGTTGCCTTCCTGGCCAACAGTGATGAGGACCACCAACTGTTGCGTGATGTGCTCAACGACACTGGAAAACTGGACGCGATGACCGGCTCTGTGGTGTTGGTTCGTAGCAGTGGCGTTAGCGGCCAGCAGGTGGGCGACCAATATTTCGTCGGGCATCTGCCATGGTGGATGTTGGTGTGGTACCGACTTTCCGATCAACCTGCCGTACTCGCAGCGGTAACGAGTATGAGCATGCTGTTGGGGGCTTTCCTGCTGTGGCGCGTCCTGCAGTGGGTCGCACGTCGGCGTCTGGCGAACAAACCGTGAGGTTGCTCAAGGACATGGGGGCTCTTGCACTGGCGTTGAGCGTTGTGGTGCCGGTCAGTGCCAGCGAATGCCTGTGGCCCGCCTGGGAGGGTTACAAGCACGCGCTGTTGAGTCAGGACGGGCGTGTCATTGATCGTTCCTCGAAGCAACAAATTACGACCTCAGAGGGGCAGGGGTATGGGATGTTCTTTGCCCTGCTGGCCAATGATCGGGACAGCTTTGCTCAGTTGTTGCGCTGGACCCAGAACAACCTTGCCGAGGGTGATCTGAGCCGACACTTGCCGGCCTGGAAATGGGGCAAGGATCAGCACGGTCATTGGTCGGTGCTCGATACCAACAATGCCAGTGATGCCGACCTGTGGATCGCTTACAGCCTGCTTGAGGCCGGGCGCCTGTGGGGGCGGGAGGACTATGTGACGCTGGGGCGCAATATGCTCTGGCGCAGCGCCGCGCAAAGCCTGCGTAAACTGCCAGGTCTGGGTTTGATGCTATTACCTGGCGACACAGGTTTCGAGACTGCAGAGGGCTGGCGCCTGAACCCCAGTTACTTGCCGTTGCCGTTGCTCGCCCGGTTTTCCCTGGAGTCGCCGATTTGGGCTGAGCTGGCAGACAACACACGACGGATGTTGCTTGAGGGAACGCCCAAGGGCTTTGCCCCTGACTGGCTTCTCTGGCGCGAGGGGCAGGGCTGGAAGGTGGATGCTGTTAAAGGCAGTGAGGGTAGTTACGATGCGATCCGGGTGTACTTGTGGCTCGGTATGCTGGCGCCGGATGCCCCCGGACGAACCGATTTGCTCAAGCACTTCCTGCCGATGGTCGAGGTAAGCACTCGTGACGGCTTCCCTCCAGCGTCTGTCGACAGTGCAACCGGAGCTCACACCGGTATTGGCCCTGTTGGCTTTTCGGCAGCGCTGTTACCCTTGCTGGCCAGTGATCCGACGTCCGTCGCGGCGTTGCAGGCGCAGCGTCAGCGCCTGCATCAGGAGCCGCCTCAGGCCAATGCTTATTACAACCAGTCGCTGACAATGTTTGGTCAGGGGTGGGATGACCGTCGTTATCGATTCAACAAGGAGGGCCGGCTTGTGCCGAGCTGGGTTGATTCATGCAAAGAATAAGAACGTGGGGACTGTTGTTTAGCTGTCTATCGGGTGCAGCGCTGGCCCAACCAATGAGTAGCAATGATCAGCAGCAGTGGTTATTGGAGCAAGTCCGTATTGGCGAGGCGTCTTACCGTGAAGACTTGGTGCGTGACTCCTTGGCACGTCTGGAGTTGATCGCGCCCAACGACCCTGAAGTGCTGCTGGCCAAGGTGCGTCAGGCGTTGCAGCAAAAAAATCCAGCGCTGGCAGAGGCGCGCGTGGCGCAGTTACGCAGCCAGGCGCCAGGTTCCCCGCAACTGCAGCATGCTGAGGACCTGCTGATGCTGCAAACGCCGGAAGGGCAGAAGCGCTTGCAGGAAGCACGCTTGCTGGCGGCGGCGGGGCGCGCTGAAGAGTCGGCCAAACTCTATGAGCAACTGTTCGACAAGGGGCCGCCCGATTTCATTACAACCATGGAATTCTGGAGTGTTCGCAGCAATATCCCAGCCCAGCGCGATATGGCTATTGAGCACTTGTATGAACTGGATCAGCAGTACCCAGGCAATGTCGAATTGCAAAAGCTGATGGGCAGGCTGCTGACTGCGCAAAAACGTGATGCGGAGCGCGAGTACAAAGCGCTGTTGGATATGCCGATGGGCAGTGAAAGTGCGCAGGCCTGGCAAGGCTTCATCGAGCACTACCGTCATTTGCCGATCAAGGAAGATGCCCGAAACCAACTGCAGCGCCAGCAGCAACTGCTGGGCGATCCTGCCTGGCGTGCTGGTATAACCGGCAAGAAGCTGGTTGATGAGGGGAAAAACGCCAATGCCGAAGCGGACTTGCGTCGTGCCTTGATCAAGTATCCCGAGGACCCCAGCCTGCATGGGGCCCTGGGTATTGCCCTGATGCGTCAGAAAAAGTACGAAGGCGCATATGACGCATTTTCCAGTGCGTTGAGCAAAGAGCAGGATTCCCGTTGGATCAGCAAGTGGGCCGATCTCAAGACAGCCAACTATCAATGGATGCTGTTACAGAAAGGGGATGCCGCATTAGAGCGAAAGGAGTACAGCGCCGCTCAGGGCTTTTACCAACGTGCCCATGATGCCAAGCCCGGCGATGCCGATGCCCTGGTCGGGCTGGCTGCTGTCGCCCGTGCGCAACAGCGTGATACGCAAGCTGAAACGCTGCTGCTCAAGGCACGTAAACTTGAGCCTGGCAATGGCAGTGTCGTGCGTGCACTGGTGAGGCTTTACCAATCACAATCGCCGGGCAAGGCAGAAGCCTTTCTCGACAGCCTGTCGCCGTCCGAACAGCGAGAGTTTGCCGCCTTGCGCGATAGCTTGGCGCTGGATCGGCTCAAGGAGCAGGCCGATGCGGCGGCACAGCGTGCCGACTGGGCACAGGTGGCTGCTTCATTGAGCAAGGCCAGGGTATTGGCGCCAGACGATCCGTGGTTGACCTATCGTTTGGCCAACAGTCAGCGTGAGTTGGGGCAACGCGCAGCTGCCGATGACAGTTTCCGTCAATTGTTGCAGCGCAAGGGGCAGGACAGCGAAACCCGCTACGCCCATGCCCTCTACCTGGCCAGTGATTCGCGCGATGCCGAGGCTCAGGATTCGCTCTCGAAAATACCCGTATCGGCATGGACCGATAACATGCACGAACTGGCCAACCGGTTGCGTCGTCGCCAGCTGCAAGCCCAGGTCTCGGCGCTGCGTGAGCGCGGTCAGGAAGATCAGGCTGAGGCTTTGTTGCTGCGTTCAGCCACGGTTGACGACTACGCGACGCTGGCTGACTGGTCATTGCAGCGGGGCGAGTATGCCAAGGCTCAACGTTACTATCGGACTGTTCTGGAGAAGGAACCACAGAACGCCGACGCCCAGTTGGGGATGATCGAAACCCTGATTGCCAGCGGCCAACAAGCATCGGCGCGTCAAGCGCTGCAATCACTCAAGCCTTCCCAGGACGCGGCGTATCAGCGTCGGCTGGCCAATGCCTGGGCTGCGGTGGGCGAGCGTGACAAGGCCAATGCGGTGTTCGCCCAGTTGATGAAGACACCACAGACCGACCCCGTGATATACCGCGATGCGGCTCGTTCGATAGCCAAGGATAACCCTCAGCAGGCGTTGGACTATTACGCACGGGGCATGGCGGCTGCTGGCATGCTGACACCCGAACAAGCCGTACCGCGGGATGATCGAGCCCTGACCCTGGCGAGCCGAGAGCAAGACGGCGATGATTGGTTGGCAAGCAGCTTGCGCAGTGATGTCGACAAGCTGTACCAACAGACGAGCCCGACGATCACCCTTTACCACGACTACCTCTGGCGTACCGACAACTCAGCGTCAGGTATCTCCGATCTGGTGACCCAGACCAGCATCGTGCGGGTTGATACGCCGCTGCTTGAAGGACACGGCTTCCTGCAGGCGGAAAACATTGACCTGAATGCCGACAGCTTCAAGACCAACGCCGATGGGCGTACCACGACGGACTTCGGCACCTGTTCGGTACAGTTGCGTAGACAGAGTACGGGAGCCGTGTTGCCCAAGGGGTGCGTGAACGAATCGCAAAGTGTCAGTGGCCCTGCCATGGCACTGGGCTGGAACAACGCTCAATGGTCTTTCGACCTTGGCCGTACGCCGGACACGTTTGAAATTCCCAATTGGCTGGGGGGCGTCAGCTACGGCAGTGATTGGCACACACTCGGCTGGCGGCTGACCGCCTCGCGGCGTCCCGTTTCCAACTCCGTGGTGTCGTATTCCGGCGCTGTCGACCCTAATACCGGGATTCGTTGGGGTGGCGTTACGTCCAATGGGTTGACCCTGAGCCTGAGCCACGACCAGGGAGGGGTTGACGGTATATGGGCCAGCCTTGGCAGCTACTGGCTGCGTGGTAAAAACGTCGAGAACAACCAGAAGCGTTCGGCGATGGCGGGTTACTATTACCGGCTGATCGATCGTGCCGATGAGCGCCTGCGTACCGGGTTGACCCTGATGTACTGGGGTTACGATAACAATCAGGACGAATACACCCTGGGTAACGGTGGGTACTACAGCCCGCAGAAGTATTACTCAGTGAGCGTTCCGCTGAACTATAACTGGCGCAACAGCGACTGGTCGGTGCGTCTTGAAAGCTCGGTTGGCTGGTCTCACGCCAATACTGATGCCATCTCCAGTTCCAAGCTTCAGAGCTTGATAAGAAACGCAGGTTATGAAGTGCTGGATGGCGGCAGCCTGACGTCGAGCTCGGGTAGCAGCAGCGGCGCCAGCATCCGCCTCCAGGGCTTGTTCGAGCGTCGACTCACGGATCACATGGTCCTCGGGTCGGGCATCACCTGGCAGCACAGCGACGCTTACGCACCCAGTACGGTCGTTCTCTACCTGCGGTACAGCTTCGATGTCTGGCAAGGCAACCTGCCGCTTCCGATAGAGCCGGTGACACCCTACGCTGACTTCCTTTAGTCCTTGCGCTAACAGCCTCCCTCCCTTGTGATCTGCGACGCTAGTCGCAGATCATTCATCTGCATTTTTAAACGCTTCTAGACTGCTGGTTTGCGCCAAGTCACCTGTTGCCACAGGTGATAAAGCGGTCGCGTCCCATAAGGAAAATTTGCTGGAGGCAGGTTAATATCGAGCTAAATCAAATTAATATCATCCGCTAATGCAACTTGCCATCATCTACAGGGAAGCCAAGTGAGTAAACGTCCTACCAGGACAGGATTGCGCCAATGGATATGGCGAGCATTTGTGCAAAGCGCGTTGATTCCGCTGGTGTTGGTGGAAACGATACTGATCGCTTGCTATATGTTCAGTAACCAAGCCGTTCGCGAATCCCAGCTCGAGTACCTGGAGCACAATGCAGTCGACAGCCTCAGCGCCACCGCTGAGCAAAATGCACGTATTGTTCAAGACCAGCTCGGGCACATTGCCGGCATCACGGGCATGTTCGCGCAAATGACAGCCAATGCATTGCGTACCCCTGTTCAGGGCGCAATGGAAAGCCTGGAACGCACATCGGGCGGGGCGCTTTTCAGCCCGCATGACCTCGGTGGAGCGGCGTCCTTCTACTCGTCTGTAACGCCCCCTTCGCGCCAGGACCTGAGCAAGGTCAGGCGACTGGCACAACTTGACCCGTTGATGCGCGAAATCAAGCGTCACGAGCCGCTGGTGGCGAGCGTCTACTTCAATAGTTGGGACAGCTACAACCGCATCTACCCCTGGATTCGCGCTGACCAGCAGTACCCACAGGATATGCAGATTCCTGGGTACAACTTTTACTACCTTGCCGACGCTACACATAATCCGCAGCGCGCTACACGCTGGACCGATGTCTACCTTGACCCGGCAGGGCATGGTTGGATGATGTCGGCGATTCAGCCGGTCTACACAGGAGACTTCCTCGAAGGCGTTGTGGGCCTGGATATTACGGTGGACGGCATCCTTGATGAAATCGGCAAGCTCAAGGTGCCGTGGGGCGGTTACCTGATGCTGGTCAGCGGCGACATGAAGATCATGGCGCTGCCGCCTGAGGCAGAGCATGAATTCGCGTTGCCTGAGGCCACCTCGCAGGACACGCTGAAAGCACTGCAAGGCGATCACTTGAGGTCTGACGATTTCAGCCTGACGCAGCGAGCGGATTTCAATGACCTTGTGGGGGCGCTCACCCGGCAGAGCAGCGGCAATACCGAGGTGACGCTGAGCGGCCGGCCGCACTTGGTCGCCTGGAGTGAAATACATCCAGCCGGCTGGCGTTTGCTGGCGATTGCCGACAAGCGGGAGGTCATGGCCGCGACCAACAACCTGGCCAGCCACTACCGCAACATCGGCTATTTGATGATTGTCGGGTTGGTGGTGTTCTATCTCGGGTTCTTCACGTTCATGTGGGTCCGTGCCCGCACGCTCAGCGAACGGCTGCGCCGTCCCATCGGTGACATTGGTGAGATGTTGCGGCAGATCGGTCGCGGCGTATGGCATCCACAACGTGCCGCGTCGGATATTCAAGAGTTGGACGACATGGCCGGTGATGTGCTGTCCATGGGCAAGCAACTTGCTGCCAGCGAGGCACAACGTAACACGGCCCAGCAGCACCTGAACCTGGTCGTGGAGAGCATAACCGCAGGTCTGTGGGAGTATCGTCTTGAGGACGACGTTCTGTTGCTGCACGGTGAGCTCTGCCAACGCTTCAACCTTGCGGGCTCAGCGCTGACGCGAGCGGCCTTCCATCGTCACGTCTATGCTGAGGATATCCCGGCTCTGGACAAGGCGTTGGATGCACTTAGCCAGGGGCACACGTCGCGAGTCGATCTGGAGCTGCGCCTGTTGCGGGCGGATGGAACGCCGCTCTGGTTACTTTGCCGGGGCCGTCTGATTGATGAGAGCGGCGCTGAGGCGCGTGTCGCAGCAGGAACCTTCGTCGACATCGATACCCTCAAACAGGTGGAAGAGGATCTGCGTCGCCGCACATTGGAGGCGCAGGCCGCAAGCCAGGCCAAGTCGCGCTTCATCTCCAGCATGAGCCATGAGCTGCGTACACCGCTCAATGCCATTTATGGTTTCGCCCAGTTACTCCGCATGCAGGCGGATGAGCAACAGGCCGAGGTGCAGCCACTGAACGAAATCCTTGGGGCCAGCGAGCACCTCACGCATCTGGTCAACGACTTGCTGGACTGGTCCAGCTTGCAGGCCGAGACACCGCGCCTGCAACTGCGGGCCGTTGAGGTGACTGGCCTGATGCGCGAGTGTGCCGAAATGGTCCGTTCCCAGGCCGAGGCTGCCGGGCTGCACCTGGTGCTACAGCCGGCGCAAGGTTTATTGAGTGTACTGGCTGATGCCCGGCGTTTGCGTCAGGTCCTGCTTAACCTGCTGTCCAACGCGATCAAGTACAACCGCCCTGAAGGGCGCCTGCTAATGGGAGTGGAGACCTGTGGTGATCGGGTTCGGTTGTTTGTCGAGGACGGTGGGTACGGCATTGCCCCGGAGTTGCAGCATGCGCTGTACGAGCCCTTCCAGCGGTTGGGAAAGGAAAACACGACCATTCAGGGCACCGGCATTGGCCTTGCGTTATGTCGCGAGCTTGCTGAACTGATGGGCGCACGTATGGGGCTGTGCAGTGAGCCAGGTGTTGGCAGCCGCTTCTGGATCGACTTGGCCCATGCCAATGCCCGCCCGGCACATGCCGTGTCGGCACCTGCGCCGCGGTTGTACTACGTGGGTGACGACGATGCGACCCGCCACTGCATTGACACTGCGCTTCAGGGAATGGTGACGCTGGATGCCGGGAGCATAGCCGAGTGCCTGTCACAGGTTCGAGCCCAAGGGGCTCCGGCAATACTGCTGGTCGATTGCGACCGGCAGGGCAGCGAGCTCGGCGATGCACTGCAACAACTGCGACGCTTGCCAGGTGGCGATGGGGTGCTTGTGATTCTGCTGGGTTCTTGCCCCAGGTCATTGGCAATGCTTGGGTGTGAGTTTCAGGCGGCACTCAAGCAACCACTCGTGTTGGATGAGTTGCGAACGTTGGTCAGCGCACTGCTGCAACAGGAACGTCTGGTCGTTCACTGATATTCCCACGGATACCCGCAGGGTCATTATCGACGACGTCGAGGTTAGCCTGCGCTTGCTTGAGTCGTGGGGCGCGAGCGGCACCCTTCAGTTGCAAAAGTTCTGCACTGTGCTCACTGACACCAATGCCGGGAACTCCTCGGGAGTCAGGGTTTCTTTCTCCAATAGCAGTCTTGCGCCGGTATCCAGATCGGTCCGGCGCTGTTCAAGCAACGCCTTGGCTCGACCGTAGGCATCCTCAAGCAGCCCTCTGATCGCCAGGTCGATCTCGCGCGCGGTATGTTCCGAATAGTCCTTGTCGCGTGCGGCCAGCAGGTTTTCTCCCAGGTAACTTGCGGTGTGCCGCTCCAGCACGGCCTGGCCGAGGGTTTCACTCATGCCAAAACGGGTAACCAACTGCCGGGCGATGTCGGTGGCCTTGGCGAGGTCGTCGGCGGCCCCGGTGGAGATTTGGCCATAGATGATGAATTCGGCAGCACGCCCGGCCATCAGCACGACCATACGATCTTTCAGCGTTTGGCAACTGACCAGGAAGTGATCGGCGTTTGGACGTTGCAGGGTGTAGCCCAGGGCGCCGACCGCACGGGGTACGATGGAGACCTTATGCACCGGATCCATGGCCGGCAGCGTTGCTGCGGCCAAGGCGTGGCCCATTTCGTGATAGGCGACCACCTGGCGCTCCTGCGGCAGCAGCAAGCTGCTTTTGCGCTCCACGCCGGCAACGATTCGTTCCACTGCGGCAGTGAAGTCATCTAGCGTGACGGTCTGGGCGCCGCGTCGGGTTGCGACGATCGCCGCTTCGTTGACCAGGTTCGCCAGGTCTGCACCGGTAAAGCCCGTGGTGATGTCGGCGATACGTTCGCTATTGATCGATGGGTCAACCGTGACGTTCTTCAGGTGGACCTTGAGAATCTCGCTACGGCCTTTGCGGTCAGGCCGGTCGATGATGATCTGCCGGTCGAAGCGACCGGCGCGCATCAGTGCCGGGTCGAGGATTTCGGGGCGGTTGGTTGCTGCCAGCAAGACCACCCCCTCGCGCGGATCGAAGCCATCCAGTTCGGCCAGCAACTGATTGAGTGTCTGCTCTTTTTCATCGTTGCCACCAAAGGCACCGACCCCGCGCATTTTCCCCAAGGCATCCAGTTCATCGATAAAGATGATGCAGGGCGCGGCTGCACGGGCCTGCTCGAAGAGGTCGCGCACCCTGGCCGCGCCCACGCCCACGAACATCTCGACGAACTCCGAGCCGGAAATGGAAAAGAACGGTACACCCGCTTCACCGGCCACGGCCTTGGCGACCAAGGTCTTGCCGGTGCCTGGAGGCCCGACCAACAGGATACCTTTGGGGATGTGGGCGCCCAGGCGAGCGTACTTGGCCTTGTCTTTAAGGAAGGAGACGATTTCGACCAGTTCGGCCTTGGCCTCGTCGATCCCCGCTACATCCGCGAAGGTCACGCCCGTCTCTTGCTGGACGAAGATTTTTGCCCTGGATTTTCCGACTCCCATCAGGCCGCCCATGCCTTGTTTCCCTGCCATCGAGCGCATGATCAGGTTCCAGACAAACATCAACAACACCAGTGGCATGAGCCAGCCCAGCAACTGGCTACCAAAGGAGTTTTCCGGTATGCCGGTAAAGCGGATATCGGCTCCGGACGCACTGAGCTCAGTGGCCAAGGCCGGGTCGACCCGTACCGTCGAAAACTGCTTATGGCCGTTGATCGGTTCTTCCAGTGTGCCGGAAATCTGCTCCCGCTCGATCTTCAGGTCCGTGACTTTATGGGCCTCCAACAGTTGGAGGAACTGGCTGTAAGGAATGGGTTCTACCGGATTCCGATTGGACTGCATGAACTGCAGCATGACCAGGGCGATAAAGGCGAACGCAAAGAATGCAAATTCCCAGCGAAAGTTCTTCATGGCTGCGGCTCGTCATGAACCGCGCAGCCGCGGACGGGTTCAAGTGATGGCATGGCCCACTTCCTTTAAGGTTTTGATGCTTCAACCATAGAACAAAGCGTAGCTGGCGGAGCAGTTTGGCTATGCAGGAACATCTCGCCTACGCTTGATCTGTTGCATCAACCCTTTTGGGCCGAATGCCCAACATTGATTGCCCCGGTTGAACAAGCGGGGCATGTCGCACTGGGGGCACCCTTGAAGTCGATTCAACGGTATGCGAGCGCCGACAGCTTCTGTCATCTGCGCCTGGCGTCGCTGAGCGACACGGCGCCGGTTCGTCCACGGTTGCAATTGTGACGTGACCACTGTGCCGTTCATGTCGCAATTGCCCTATCGGGCCCTGTTGATAGTGTCCGCTATCACGTTGTTGGCCGGCGGGTTGCTCTACCTGAACGCGCAAGTTGCACTGGCGCATGGGCTGTGGCTGGCGGGGGTGTTGCCGGTCCTGCTGGGGCTTGTCATTGATATCGTCAAAACCCTGCTGCGTCGTCAAGCCGGGGTTGATGTGCTGGCCTTGCTGTCGATCGGCCTGGCGCTGGGGCTGGACGAAGTCTTCACGGCAGCGGTCATTGGCCTGATGGTGGCCAGCGGGCGGGCCCTGGAAGATTACGCCCAAGCGCAGGCTCGCCGTGAAATGACGGCATTGTTGAACCGAGCCCCACGCTTGGCTAACCGTTATGAAGACGGTCAACTGCTGCAGGTCAGCCTTGATCAGGTGGTACCGGGCGACAGATTGTTGGTACGCAGCGGTGAAGTGGTGCCGGTTGACGGTACCTTGAGCGGCACGGCAGAGCTGGACGAGTCCACCTTGAGCGGGGAGTCCTTGCCCGCCCGGCGGCTGTCCGGCGACACCGTGCGCAGTGGGGCGATCAACGCCGGTGCGGCGTTTGACATGATGGCGAGCGCCAGCGCTGCCGATAGCACGTTTGCCGGGATCGTCCGGCTGGTTGCCTCGGCACAAGCAACGCGTAGCCCGGTCACCCGGCTGGCGGACCGTTATGCCCTGTTGTTCGTACCGCTGACGCTGGCCGTGGCAGGCGCGGCCTGGTTTTTTACCGGCGACCCGATTCGGCTGCTGGCGGTATTGGTCGTCGCAACGCCGTGCCCACTGATTCTGGCGGTGCCGGTGGCGATCGTTTCCGGCGTGTCCCGCTGCGCGCGCAGAGGGGTGCTGGTGAAAGGGGGCGGTGCGCTGGAGCGGCTCGCTCAGGCCAACATCCTGTTTTTCGACAAGACCGGCACCCTGACGGGAGGCAATGCGCGCCTCGTTGCCATTCAGTGTGAGCCAGGCACCGCTGCCGAGGAGGTCCTGCGCCTTGCGGCGTCCCTGGAGCAGGCCTCCAATCACGTGATTGCCGCCGCAGTAGTGGCTGCGGCACGTGAGCGCGGCCTTGTGCTTTCAGTTCCGACGCAAGTGGCCGAGGAACCGGGGGCAGGGGTGTCTGGACGGGTGGATGGCAAGACAGTAAGCGTCGGTAGCTTTGCCTATGTGATGCGCTCCACTGCGCCGGCAGCCTGGAGCCAGTTGTTTCTTCAAAGCCTGAGGTACGACGGCGCATGTGGGGTGTTTGTCGGGGTTGAGGGCGTGATGCTCGGGGCGCTGCACCTGACCGACGAGATTCGTCTGGAAACACCGAGAGCCCTGCGCCTGTTGCGCAGAGCGGGGATAGAGCGCTTCGTGATGCTGACCGGCGACCGGCAAAACGTTGCCGAGTCGATCGGCGCCGTACTCGGTGTGAGCGAAGTCCTTGCCGAGCAAACGCCTGGCGACAAGCTCGCCGCTATCCAGGCGGCACGCCGCGATGGTGTGGTCATCATGGTGGGCGACGGCGTGAACGATGCCCCGGCGCTGGCGGCGGCTGACATCGGTGTCGCCATGGGCGTACGCGGCGCAGATGCCTCGTCCGAGGCGGCGGATGTGGTCTTGCTGGTAGACCGTCTGGATCGCCTGGCGGAAGCTCTGGTCGTGGCACGTCGAACGCGCCGAATTGCGGTTCAGAGCGTTGGTGTCGGCATGGGTCTGACACTGGTGGCGATGATCGCTGCAGCGTTCGGCTATTTACCGCCTGTCGCAGGCGCCTTGTTGCAGGAGGTGATCGATTTGCTCGCGATCCTCAGTGCGTTGCGTGCTCGCCAGGTGGGGGCGGCACGCCCAGCGGGCGTGTTGTCGAGCGAGCAGTGGGCACAGTTGCAGGTTGAGCACCAACAGCTCAAGCCCGTGCTGGAGAGTGTCAGGTCCCTGGCCGATCGCCTTAACAGTTTGTCCGGCCCGGTCGCGGCAGCTGAACTTGCTGCGTTGAATGAGCGTTTACTGAATCAGCTAGTGCCTCACGAGCGTCAGGACGACAGTGAGCTGTACCCACGCATCGCCATCCTGACAGGAGGTGATGACCCGATGGCGGCGATGAACAATACACACCGCGAGATTTTTCGTATTACCCGGCGGCTTGCACACATTGCGCAGGATCTGCCGGCAGAGGGGCCCGACCCCGCCTACCTGCAGGAAATCCAGCGGCTCTTGTACGGCCTGGATGCAATCCTGCGTATGCACTTTGCTCAGGAAGAGGAGCTTTATCACGCGTTCAGGGACAGTGCCTGAGTTGCGCGCCACACATCCGGGAACGTCTGCAAATGTGGGCTTTTTTGATAAAAGTCAAGGCTGCCCGGGGGCATTCATGGAGGCTGTCAGTACAGGTCGGTGGCTGAACTACCCCGGAGTGCATGCTGATGGCTCACACAAAAATTCTCTTCCGTTCCGCTGCGCGCGAGAAGATTCTCTGCGGTGCGGCGCAACTGGCAGATGCGGTTCGCGTGACCCTCGGGCCCAAATCGAAATCGGTGCTGATCCAGAGCAAATGGGGCAACCCCATCGTCTGCAATGACGGTGTGACCATTGCCAAACGGGTCGATCTGCAGGACCCCGAGGAGAACCTCGGTGCGCAGATGCTGCGTCAGGCGGCCGAGCGTACGGGCGATGCAGTGGGGGATGGCACCAGCACCTCGACCTTGCTGGCCCATGCGATCCTCGCCGATGGCATACGCAACGTCGTCGCGGGTGCCAGTGCCATTGACCTCAAGCGCGGCCTGGACCGTGGGTTGGCGCTGGTGATGCAGTCGCTGCATGACCAGTCGCGTCCGGTGAGCTCCTTCAAAGAGAAGGCCCAGGTGGCCACACTTTCGGCTCATAACGATGCCAGCATCGGTCAATGGGTGGCGGATGCCCTGGAAAAAGTCGGTATTGAGGGCGTCGTCAGCGTCGAAGAGTCCAAGACCACCGAAACCATGGTCGAAGTCATGGAGGGCATGCGCTTCGACCGTGGTTATGTCTCGCCGTATTTTGTGACCGATACCGAGAAAATGCAGGTGGAGCTCGATGAGGTTTACCTGCTGCTCTGTGACCACAAGATCGGCCTTCTCAAAGACCTGCTGCCACTGCTTGAGAAGGTTGCTAAAAGTGGCCAGCCGCTGGTGCTGATTGCCGATGACATCGAGGGTGAAGCCCTGACCACGCTGGTCGTCAACCAGATTCGCGGCGTATTGCGCGCAGTGGCGATCAAGGCCCCGGGGTTTGGTGACCGACGCAAGGAGATGCTCCAGGACATTGCTGTCCTGACCGGTGGAACGGTGATTTCCAGCGAGCTGGGCATTGAATTGGAACAGGTCGAATTGAGCCAGTTGGGGCAAGCGCATCGTGTCGTTGTACAGAAGGACAGCACGGCACTGATTGGCGGCGCGGGTACGCGTGAGGCGATTGAGGCGCGGCTGCAACACCTGCGTCAGCAAATGGACAGCACCACCAGCGACTACGATCGAGAGAAACTTCAGGAACGCCTGGCCAGGCTGTCGGGCGGTGTTGCGGTGATCCGTGTAGGCGCACCTTCCGAAGCCGAGATGAAAGTCCGCAAGGATGCCCTGGATGATGCCATTTCAGCGACGCGTGCGGCCATTGCCGAGGGCATCGTCCCTGGCGGTGGGCTGGCGCTGCTCAAGGCCATTCCGGTGATTGCGGCCGAGGAAGCGACCAGTGAAGGGGACTTCAAGACGGGCCTGCAGATTCTGCGCCGGGCCTTGGAGGCACCGGCGAGGGTGATTGCGGAAAACTCTGCGGTAGATGCCGGGGTCGTCGTCGCGCGCATGCTCGCAGAGCCCGCCAACATTGGCTTTGATGCCTCCAGCAACCGCTACGTGGACATGTTTGAGGCCGGCATCATCGACCCGACAAAGGTGGTGCGCATCGCCTTGGAAAACGCGGTGTCAGTGGCCAGCATCCTGCTGTTGACCGAAGCCACCATGACCGATATCCCGGAAAAGGAACCATCACCGTCCATGCAGCTCCCTGAGTGACAGGCCCCTGCGCCTGTCGCTCAGGGGGGCTTTGCGCTAGCCGGGCAGGGCACTCAAGAGGTCAATCATGCACCCGACGCTTATTACCAAAACCATGGGCGAGTGCCCGGTGACACCGAATTGGCTCGATAGCAGGCAAGCCCGGGAGAGGTTTTCCTGGCAGGCGCAAGCAGCCGAGTTGGCCGGATTGCCGGGCGGAGGGTTGAACCTCGCCTATGAGGCCGTTGACCGGCATGCGCTGGGCGAGCGCCGGGAGCATACGGCATTGCGGTTGGTTGAACGTAACGGCGGTTGCCGAGACATCAGCTATGCCCAACTGAGCCTGCTGAGCAATCGTTTTGCCAGCCTGCTGAACCGCTTGGGTGTGCAGCCGGGCGAGCGCGTGTTCATGCTGTGTAACCGAGGGCTGGAGTTGTACCTCGGCGTGCTTGGCGGCTTGAAGCTTGGTTGCGTGGTGTCGCCACTGTTCTGCGCATTTGGTCCCGAGCCGATCGAAACGCGCCTGCGCCTTGGCGAGGGCCGCGTGCTGTTGACCACTGAAGCGCTTTATCGACGTAAGGTCGCGGCCATTCGTGAGCGCTTGCCCGCGCTCCGGCACGTGCTGCTCTATGACGAGCAGGGCGCCGAGATCGAGCCGTTGGCCGGCACACTCCGCTTGCAGCCGTTGTTGGACGAGGCTGATGAGCAGTTCCCGGTTGCCCAGACTACCCCTGACAGCCCTGCGCTTTTGCATTTCACCAGCGGCACGACGGGCACGCCCAAGGGGGTGCTGCATGTTCATGGCGCGGCGTTGACTCACCGGGTCACGGGCAAGTACGCGTTGGATCTGCACCCTGATGATATCTATTGGTGCAGCGCCGATCCTGGCTGGGTCACGGGTACCTCCTATGGCATCTTCGCGCCCCTGTTGCTGGGGGTGACCAGCGTGGTCGACAGCAACGAGTTCGACGCCGAGCGCTGGTACTGCATGCTTGAAGCCCAGCGGATTACGGTCTGGTACACGGCACCGACGGCGATCCGTTTACTGATGAAAGCCGGCGCAGCACTGGCGCACAACCATCATTTTGACTGTTTGCGGTTCATTGCCAGCGTTGGCGAGCCGCTTAACCCAGAGGCGGTCTGGTGGGGCAAGGAGGTGTTGGGCCTGCCGATCCATGACAATTGGTGGCAGACCGAAACGGGCGGCATCATGATTGCCAACACCGTGTCGATGGACATCAAGCCCGGCTCCATGGGCAAGCCGCTGCCGGGCGTGGACGCCGCGATTGTCTCGCTCAATGCAGATGGCACCTTGTGCTTCCTGGCAGATGAAGAGGTCGGCGAGTTGGCCCTGAAACAGCCGTGGCCGGCGATGTTTCGTGCCTATCTCGGACAGGAAACGCGTTACCGTCAGTGTTTTGTCGGTGACTGGTACCTGAGCGGTGACCTGGTGCGTCGGGATGCTGATGGCTATTACTGGTTCATTGGCCGTAGCGACGATGTGATCAAGTCGGCCGGACACCTGATCGGCCCGTTCGAGGTCGAGAGCTCGCTCATGGAGCACCCGGCCGTGGCGGAGGCGGCGGTGATCGGCAAGCCCGACCCTTTGTTGGGTGAAACCGTGAAGGCCTTTGTCTCCCTCAAAAGCGGCTTCACAGCCAGCCCGCAATTGCATGACGAGTTGCTTGGTCACGGGCGCAAGCGGCTGGGCGCGGTGGTCGCGCCCAAGGAGCTGGAGTTCGTCGCGCAACTGCCACACACCCGCAGCGGGAAGCTCATGCGGCGCCTGCTCAAGGCAAGGGAACTGGGCTTGCCCGAAGGTGACACCTCCAGCCTGGAGAACCCGTCATGAGCCCGCAGTCGTTGCCCTATGCAGACGATGTGCTGCTTGCCTTGCTCCGTGACATGCTGCGTATCCGCCGTTTCGAGGAGCGCGCCGCCGAACTCTATGGCGAAGGAAAAATTCGCGGTTTCCTGCACCTTTATATCGGTGAAGAGGCGGTGGCTGTTGGCGTCATGCATGCACTCGGCGCCCACGATGCGGTGGTCTCGACCTACCGTGAGCATGGTCACGCGTTGCTCAAAGGGGTGCCGATGCAGGCGATTTTCGCCGAGATGTATGGGCATCAGGAGGGATGCTCACGCGGCCGCGGCGGCTCGATGCACCTGTTCGATGCCAAGACCCGTTTCTACGGCGGCAACGCGATTGTCGCGGGTGGTTTGCCGCTGGCCGTCGGCCTGGCCCTGGCCGACCGCATGCAGGGAAAGACCGATGTCTCGGTGTGTTTCTTCGGTGAAGGGGCGATGGCAGAGGGTGCATTTCATGAGTCAATGAACCTGGCGGCACTCTGGCAACTGCCCGTGCTGTTTTGTTGCGAAAACAACCTCTATGCCATGGGGACCGCGTTGTCGCGCTCACAATCGCAAACCGACCTGTGCGCCAAGGCTGCGGCCTATAAGGTCGCGACTCAGTCGGTGGATGGCATGGACGTGATTGCCGTGCACCAAGCCACGAGCGCAGCCCTTGAGCATGTCCGGGCGGGGCGTGGCCCTTACTTCCTGGCGTTTCAGACCTATCGGTTTCGCGCACATTCCATGTTCGACCCGGAGTTGTACCGCGACAAGGCGGAAGTGGAGCAATGGAAGGCACGTGGGCCGATCCACACCTACAGCGCACGGCTCAAGGCGCAGGGCGTGGTTGACGAAGCCGGTTTTCTCGCGATCGCGGCCCAGGTGGAGGCGCAAGTGGAGGCCGCGATTGCCGATGCCGAGGCCGGCAGCCTGGAGCCGCTTGAGGATCTGTACCGCGATGTGCATACCCCGCAGGCTGCGCCATGAACCCGTCCATGACCTACCGTGAAGCCCTGCGCGAGGCCTTGCGCGACGCGTTGCAAAAGGATTCCCGGGTGTTCCTGATGGGTGAGGACGTAGGGCGTTACGGTGGCAGCTATGCCGTCTCCAAGGGGTTGCTTGAGGCGTTCGGCCCCGAACGCATTCGCGACACGCCCTTGTCCGAGCTGGGGTTCGTGGGCGCCGGTATCGGCGCGGCGCTGGGCGGCATGCGCCCGATCGTCGAGATCATGACGGTCAACTTCAGTTTGCTCGCCCTGGACCCGCTGATGAACACAGCGGCGGCCTTGAGGCATATGTCCGGTGGGCAGTTTTCCGTGCCGCTGGTGGTGCGTATGGCGACGGGGGCCGGGCGCCAACTGGCCGCACAGCATTCGCACAGCCTGGAAGGCTGGTACGCCCATATCCCAGGGTTGAAAATTCTTGCGCCAGCGACCGTCGAGGATGCTCGCGGCATGCTCTGGCCAGCGCTGCAGGACCCGGATCCGGTGCTGATCTTCGAGCATGCTCAACTCTACAACCTCGAAGGTGACCCAGGTGATTGGCAACACGTGGATATCGGCAGCGCGAAGGTCCGCCGAACAGGCAAGGACCTGACCCTGATTGCCTATGGCGGCACGCTCGGCAAAGCACTGAAGGCAGCCGAGCAACTGGCCGGCGAGGGCATTGATTGCGAGGTCATCGACCTGCGCGTGCTGCGTCCTCTGGATGATGCCACCCTCATGTCTTCCGTCGGCAAGACCCATCGCGCACTGGTTGTCGATGAGGGCTGGCGCAGTGGCAGCCTGGCAGCCGAAATCATTACACGGATCGTCGAACAGGCTTTTTTCGAGCTGGATGCGCCACCCTCAAGGGTGTGCAGTGCCGAGGTACCGATTCCCTATGCCCGGCACCTCGAAGAAGCCTCGCTGCCACAAGTCGCGACAATCGTCGCCGCCGCCCATGAACTGTGTCGAGGGACGTGAACATGCATAGCGCAACGTGTCGCGCGCGCAGGCAGAACTGGGGGCGCACACCATGATCGAGTTCAATCTGCCGTCACTCGGTGCCGACATGGATGAAGGCACCTTGTTGGAGTGGAAGGTCCAGCCGGGTGAAGTGGTCAAGCGAGGTCAGGTGATTGCTGTTGTCGACACGGCCAAGGCCGCCGTAGAGGTTGAGTGTTGGCATGACGCTACGGTCGCGCAATTGTTGATTGAGGTTGGCACCAAGGTACCGGTCGGCACACCGATCGCGCTGTTGCTGGCGCCAGGTGAACAGGCACAAAGCGCGCCACTCACCGCCACCGCCACCGCCACCGGCAGCGGCCATGGACGGGTTGAAACGCCCAAAGCCGTCGCCGGCCGACCACGGATTTCCCCGGTGGCCCGCAAGCGCGCGGCCGAGCTGGGCCTGGATGTCACGCTGCTTGGCGGTAGCGGACCACACGGTGTGATCACGCTGGACGATGTCGAAGCGGCCGCTCGTGCTGCAACGCCACCGGACCGGAACCAGGCCATGCGTCAAACCATCGCCATGGCCATGAGCCGTTCCAAGCGAGAGATTCCGCACTACTACCTGTGCGAGACCCTTGAGCTGGGCCACGCCATGACCTGGCTGCAGGCACACAATGCGCACTGTCCGTTGCAGGAGCGCTTGTTGCCCAGCGTACTGCTGTTAAAAGCCGTGGCCCTGGCACTGCGCACGTACCCCCGGCTCAATGGCTTCTGGCGCGACACAAATACCTTCGAGCCTGCAACCGGCAGTGATCTTGGGGTGGCGATCTCGCTGCGCCAGGGCGGCCTGCTTGCGCCGGTCTTGCATGATGTCGCTGACAAGTCATTGCCCCAGTTGATGAGTGAACTGGCCAGCCTGGTGGAGCGTACGCGCAGTGGCTCCTTGCGCAGCTCCGAGCTCAGCGGTGCGGGCCTGACGGTGACGCTGCTTGGCGATCAGGGGGTGGACACCGTCATTGGCGTGATCTACCCGCCCCAGGTGGCGCTGGTCGGCTTCGGGCGGATCAGTGAGCGGCCCTGGGTGCGTGAGGGGCAACTCTGCGTGATGCCCACCGCCGTCAGCAGCCTGTCTGCCGATCATCGGGCCAGCGACGGCCACTATGGCGCGCGGTTTCTCGTTGAGCTTGGTCATTTGCTACAACAACCCGAGAACCTTTGAGGCATGCACACATGGATCGACAATTGATCAGCAGTGAGGTTCTGAACGCCTTGAAAGGCATCGCGCCAGAGCTGGAGGTCGAGCACCTGCGCAGCGACCGGTCACTGCGCGAAGAGGTTGATCTGGACTCCATGGACTGGCTTCGCTTTATCGAAGCCTTGAACAAGCGCGTCGGCATCGCCATTCCCGAAGCCGATTACCAGCAGGTACAAACCCTGGATACGCTCGTCGACTATTTGTTGCAAAAGGGCACGACGAGCGCGGATCCGTCCTTGATAAGCCCTTAGGATGGTGTCAGATGAACCCTGGTCCTTCGTTGCAAATGACCTTGCGTGACAGAGCGGCTGCCGGCCAAAGCCTGGTGGAGCCGCTGCTGCAATTCGCACAACGGGATGATGTCATTGTTCTCGGCCTGCCACGCGGTGGTGTTCCGGTTGCCTACGAAATCGCCAGCGCTCTTGAGGTTCGCCTGGACGTGATGCTGGTCCGCAAGCTGGGCGTGCCCTCCCATGAGGAATACGCCATGGGCGCCATTGCCAGTGGCGGTATACAAATCGTCAATGAGGACGTGTTGCGAGCCAATCACATCGATCAGGTTACCCTCGACGCTGTGGTCGAACGGGAAACCCGTGAGTTATCACGCCGCGAGCACGCCTACCGGGCAGGGCGACAGCCCTTGAACCTCAAGGATCAGGTGGTGATTCTGGTCGATGACGGGCTGGCCACCGGGGCCACAATGATGGCTGCGGTACATGCCGTACGGCGACACAACCCGGCGCACATTGTCGTTGCAGTGCCTGTGGCGGCACTGGACTCTGCCGAGGCCTTGCGCAGTGAAGTGACCGAGCTGGTGTGCCCGCTCACGCCTGAGTGGCTAGTGTCGATCGGGCAATGGTACCTGGACTTTTCCCAGACATCGGACGACGAGGTCATCGACCTGCTGCAGCGTGCCTGGCAGCGTGAATCTGGCGTGTGAATGGCACCGTTTTATGGGAGCAAGCCGCTGTTGAAGCGGCTGCGTGACCCCTACACGCCAAACGGATAGGTCTCGTCTTCCGGTTCCAGCTTCTGGGACTTCGGCAGTGGCAACGCTGTGACCGGAAGCGTCTTTTCAAACCACACCATTGCGTCGAACTGGTCGGCCAGTACCGCCTGAAAATAGTGGCTTTCGCGTTCACTCTGCGGGCGGTAGATGACACCTATGGCCCGTTCCAGCAGCGACATGGACAGCGCGTCGCGCAGATCCTCTCGTTGCGGATCACGCCAGTCGGTCAATGAGCGGGCCACGCCGGCCTTGAGAAATTGCTGTTCCCAGCTATCGGCACGTGAGGGGCGCACATCCTTGATGTGCATGTCGCCATCCCAATCATCGGCCGCCGCTACCTGACCCTGATCGGTGCTCATGCCGATCAGCACCACGTCCCGACCATAGGCGCTGCGGCACAGTTGGCCAATGTTGAATTGTCCCATCCAGCCCATCTCCGTGGCACTTGCATTGCCGATATGGGAGTTGTGCGCCCACACCACGGCTTTGGCTTCAGCACCCCGATGTTCGAGCAGCGCCTGCAAGGTGTCGAACATATGCCGGTCGCGCAGGTTCCAGGAGGCGCTCGAACCACGATAGATGGCGCGGTAGTACTGTTCCGCCGCCCGGATGACTTGTGCATTCTGCCGGGCATCGAAAAAGGCTTCATCGTCCTTTACCAGCCCGGCCAACTGCTTGGCCAACATGACGTTCAGTTGCTCGACCACCGCTTGCTCACAGGGCATTACACCTGCACGTTCGACAAAGTGACCATACAGGGTCGGATCATCCTGCCAAGGGGTCAGACAGCCGTAGCGTTGCCGCGCTTCATGGGCCAGCAGCGGGTCGACACCCTCCAGATAGTGCAGCACCTCCCGAATGGAGTTGCGCAAGCTGTAGACATCCAGCCCACGGAACTCGACACGCCGCTCCGGGGCCATCGAGTGGTTGTACTGGTGTAGCCAGTGGGCAAAGGTTTTCACCTCGGTATTGCGCCACATCCAGGTAGGAAAGCGGCTGAAGATATGGCGCTTCCAGGCCGTTGGTGCCAGCCCGCGCACATAGCGGTCAACGTGGCTGGCATCTGGCCAGTCTGCTTCGACGGCAATGATGTTGAAGCCGTGCTGGGTTATCAGCCGTTGAGTAATCGCCGCACGGGCCCGATAGAAGTCCGAGGTGCCATGACTGGCTTCGCCGATCATGACCACCCGCGCATCGGCGTAGCGGTCAAACAGCGCGCCGAAGGCTTCTGTCTCCAGCGCTGGCAACGGTTCAGCGTAATGGCGTAGCAACGGCGTAATAGCGGCCTGGGCGCTGTTGGCGCGGTAGGCATAGGGTTTCTTCAACATGCTGTGGGTACTCCCGGACGTGGGCTTTCGTCATTCAGGTAGCCCTGTGCCTGACGCAGCAATTGCCGGGCTTTATCGGCTTTCAGTTGCTGCAAGGCACAGTCCTGCTGGCGCACTGAGCCGTTGGCGAGGGAAAAACTGCGAGTCGCGGCCCTTAATGAAAGAAAGAATGCCAAGGGGCGGCAGTCTTCGTTCATGTCACCGTGTTGCAGATAGCTGTTCAACAGGCACACCGCCAGAGGGTGCAGACCATGATGGTCCAGGTCCATTAACACGAATGCCACGTCGTAGAGCCTGTCGATACAGGCGATTCGCTCGCTGAACTCAATACCGTCGAATAACGTCGGATGCCCGTTGTACAAACAGATGTTGGCCAAGCGCAGGTCGCCATGACAACGCCGCACCCGTCCCTCGCGTCGGCGCTGTTCCAGGCATTGGGTCAAGCCGTCGAGTGTCGAACGGCTGGCACTGTAGAGGGCGTTGACCGCGTCCATCGCCAAGAGCTGCGGATAGCGGCACATTTCCCGATGGTTCTTTTCAACCTCCCAGGCCAGGTCATCCACGCGACCGAAGGCCGGGGTAACCTCGGCGCTGGCATGAAACCGTGCAATCTCCGCTCCCAGTTCAGTGATCAGCGGCTCACTCAGTCGACCCTCAACGGCCATGCGGTCGAACAGCGCTTCCTGAGGAAAGCGCCGCATGACCACCAGCCAGTCCACGACCTGGCCGTCACCGTCGAATGCCAGCTGGCCATCTGATTGGCGTGTGATCGGGCATAGGCGCAAATACAGGTCTGGGGCTGTCCGGCTGTTGAGTCGCAACTCAGCCCGGCAGGCCTGCTCGCGGCGTTCCAGGGTCAGGAAATCCAGCGCAGCATAAGCCACTGCGAGCTTGAGCTTGTAGGCTCGATCCGCGTGGAGAAACACTCTGGAACCGTGGCTCTCTATGCAGATGACCGGCTGCTCAGGCCCTGGGTAGTTGCCGGGGCATGAGAGAAAGGCGATGACCTCGTCCTGCGAGTTGCTCATGGTCGTCTCGATGGGTAGGTAGCCGTTGCAACTACTCTATCCAAGACAGGTCCGGGCCTTTTGACATTTGTCAGAAAGGTGGACTCGGTGCCGTCTACAGGACACCAGACGACAAAAAGCCCGCGTAAGGCGGGCTTTCTGCGACGGGTCGCTGATCCATCAGCTGAAGGCAGTGTGCGCTTGCGCTGCTGACACCACCATGGGCAAAAGGTCGTACTGTCAGAGCGTGCGCTGCAGCTGCCGCACTCGCGCAGGGCCTTCAGGGGGTGAGGGTGGTGGCGGGGTAGAACAGGATATTAAGGACGAAGAGCATTACCCAGAAGCCGATTTCCAGGGTTTCGGTGATCGGTTGGATACGCTTCAGTGCGCCATAGACATGCACGGCGAACATCAGGCCGAAGACCATGAACAGTAGGTCGAAGGCGTAGCTGTAACTAGTGCCGGTCATGACCGAACGCAGCATGGCGGCTTCAATGACCAGAATGAATGCGCCAAGGCAGCGTCCGAAGTAAATGGCCAGGTGCTGATGGTCCGGGATCGTCCAGCGCATGGCTTTGGCCCAGGCAATAGGCGCAATGAAGATCGGCAGCGCGAAGAAAAGCGTGGTCACGATCATCAGGGTGGCGATGTATTCCTTGCTGTATTGCGCATAGTAGCCAAGCATCGACGAACTCCTTGTTCCGATGGCGCAGTGAAGCGCCACTCAATCGCTGTTGTTGTTATGGAGGGCCTGTTCTGCGCGGCAAGAATTGCGATCGGCCTGTCGGGCTGTCAAGCACACGGGGGCTTTCCAGTACCAAAGAGGCAGGGGGTACGACTTAAGGTGTGGGCGGCAACAGGGTGACCAGATGCGCGATGGTCCTACCGACGGCAGAACCTACGGAAACGCTGCGCTGATGGTCACCCTGGTGGCCCTGAAGGCGCTTACTTCAAGGTTTTCAGGTAAGCGATCAGGTGTTGGCGGCTCTGCGCGTCTGCCTGGCCGGGGAACATCATCATGTTGCCCGGCAGCAGGGTGGCAGGGCTGCTCAGCCATTTGTCCAGGTTGGCTTCATTCCACTGCAGCTTGGCGCCTTGCAGTGCGGCAGAGTAGCTGAAGGCGGGTGCTTGGGCGCTGGCACGGCCGAACACGCCATGCAGGCTTGGGCCCATGAGATTCTTGCCCGCTTCGGGGCTGTGACAGAAGCCGCACTGGGCGGTGAACAGGGTTTTGCCCTGGGCGGCGTCGCCCTGAGCCAGGGCCAGAGGGGCAGCCAGCAGCAAGGCACTGGCAGCGAATAGTTGCGCGTAGTTCATGGTATTTCCTAGCGGTAAAAACCGCCCCGCCGAGAGGTGCCGGCGGGGCATCAAGAGCAATCAGAACGGGTTGGCGAGGTCGATGCCCGACTTGCCTGGCGCCAGAATGTTGTTCGGGTCCAGGGCACGCTTGAGTGCATGCTCAACCTTGCGCTTCACCGGGCCGTAGCTCTGCGCCACACGCTCCTGGAAGGCGGTGTTGACGCGGTACACGGCGTAGCCTTCGCTCTCGAACACATCCAGCAGTTCGGCGAAGCAGGCGTTGGCGCGCTTGGTCTCTTCCGGGTTGGTGCGGTCGTACAACACGTCGATGACGTGGTGCATGTCGCGCCAGCCGACGATGAACTCGCCGACATAGTCCAGGCCATGCTTGTTGAGGATCTTCTTGGCCAGCGCCTGCTGCTTGTTGCACTCGCTGCCACGGGCCTGGCTCACCGGGGCGAACCACATCGAACCACCGCCGCCACGCCAGTTGTACAGGCCGAATTCCTGCAGGTTTGGCACACCCGACATCAATTGCGCGCGGTACTTGAACGGCTGGGTGTCACCGGCTTCTTCCTGGGTGACGATGCGGCCTTTGCCCAGCTGTTTCAGGGCGCCGGTGACGATCTTCCAGTTCACATCGACCTGTTCCTGAGTGCCGTAGAGCGCGGCGTACACGTTCCAGGCACCGAGGTTCTTGTCTTTCTGGATCTGCTTGAGGATCGCGTCGGAGGTCGCACCCGGCTCAGTGGTGTAGTCGGCACGGCGGGTGTTGCAGGTGGAGGCTTCCCAGAGTACGCCGGCGATGACCACCGAGTTCGGGATGACCTGGGCAATACGCAGGGGGCGGATGAATTCGACGATCTCAGCGATGTCCGACTCGTTCTCGAACTTGATCTCGAACGGCTTGAACACCGGTGGTTTTGGCATCAGCCAGAAACCCATCTTGGTGCAGATACCATAGTTGGCCTGGGTGAACATGCCGTCCAGGGTTGGGCCGTAGCCCCATTTGAACACCTGCCAGGCCTTGTCGCCCTTAACGCCGCCCATGCCGGTACGGTAGACGTCACCATTGGCCAGTACCACTTCCATGCCGCATTGCATCAGGAAGTGCTCACCGTAGGGGGTGTAGCCCACGCCACGGTCCATGGTATTGCCCAGCGGGCCGGCGATGGCCGACGGCGCGGAGAACGACAGCATGAGCGGCAGGTTGTTTTCCTGCAGGTAGTCGTACAACTGCTGGTAGGTCACACCCGGTTCGACCAGTGCCGTACACAGCTCTGGGTCGACATGCAGGATCTTGTTCATCTTCTTCAGGTCGAGGATCACCTGGCCGCGTTGGCCTGGCGCCGCCGAACCGTAGCCGAAGTTACGGCCGGTGGAGATGGTCCATACCGGAATCTTGTGTTCGTTGCAGATCTTTACCACGCCTTGCACCTGCTCGACGGTGGTGGCGGTGACGGCGGCGGATGGCGTGTGTTCGGCGTTGTCCACGGCCATCATGATCTTGGTGTAGGGGATCAGTTGATCGTCCTTGACCAGAACATTGTCCTCGCCCAGCAGCTTACGGAACTTGGCGATGGCTTGTTGGAAGTTGGCAGCATCGACGCCGCGCGGGAGCAGGGTGTTGTTGGTTTGCTCAGTCATCTGTTAGCTCCTTCAAGCTTCGATCGAGAACGAAACGAAATTGCCGGTCAACGGCGATGGGCGGCTGGCCACCAGAGGTGCCTGTCCGCTGTCGGCGCTGCCCATTACTGCCAGGGCATAGCCGAGCGTGGCGGCCCATTGCTCGGAACCGGCGCGGTTACGGCTGGCGGCGCCCATCTGCAGGGGGGCTTTGTTGCCATGCAGGCGCTGCTCGCTGAGGCTGAACCCGGTGCCACAGGCGTTCAACTGCAGGCCCAGCTGCGGGGCGCAGCCGCTGGCCGCTTGGGCGCTGAGCAGGCGGTGCTGCGAGGCGGTGGCCGTTGCGTTGTGCTGGCCCAGCCATTGCACCCGGGCACCTGTGCTGCGTGCCAGGTCTACGATCAGCGCGGCGCTGGCATCGTCGACCAGGCCAATGATGCGTTGCGGCTGGCCACTGCGCAGGCGCTTTTCCAGGCCGAGGATGAAGTCCAGGCTGAGGTCGGTGCGCTGCACACTGACCTGCCTGGCGGCTGGGCTGGCGTTGATCCCCTGGAGGAAGGCCGACTCAGCGACATTGCCACTGACCAAGGCCAGGGTTGGCAGCGCCGGCCGGGCCTGGCCGCCGAGCATGGTGTTGGCCATGGCCAGGCTGGAACTGCCCATGGCAACACCGGCCAGGCCGCCCAGGGCCATACCCTTGAGCAGGAAACGACGTTCGACGTTCATGACGCGCTCCTTAAGGTTTGGCCGCTGGCGCAGACGCTTTGGAAATGTAGTCGGCGACCTGTTGCAGCGAGTTGTCGTCGATGAACGAAGCTGGGAAGGCCGGCATGGCGCGGAAGCCGTTGCGCACCACGGCGGTGATGTACGCCGGTGGCAGTTGGCGACCCTTGATCACCGGGCCGACCTTGTTTTCATGGCAGTGGCCGCAAACCTTGGCGTAGACGTTTTCTCCGCCTTTCCAGACGCCATCACCATCGGCGGCGGCATTACCGGCAAGCACGACAAAAGGCAGGGCGAAGCAAGCAGCGAAAGTCCGTTTCACAGCTGAGCTGTTGAGGAGTGATGACATTTCGTACTCCATTTTTTTATTGGTAGGTTGGTTCATGGGAGCCTTGGGCCGGATCAGAATGGATACGGACGAGGGGCGTGTTGCAGGGTGATCCAGTGATCAGTGGTGAACTCTTCAATGGCCCAGTCGCCATTGAAGCGGCCAAGGCCGGAATTCTTCTCACCACCGAACGGTGCGTTGGGTTCGTCATTGACCGGGATGTCGTTGACGTGGGTCATGCCGGCATGAATACGCTGGGCGAACTGCACGCCGCGCTCCAGGCTGGAGGTGAACACCGCGCTGGACAGGCCGTACTCGCTGCGGTTGGCCAGCTCCAGGGCATGCTCGGCATCACGGGCAGACTGAATGCCGACCAGTGGGCCAAAGATTTCTTCCCGGGCGATCTCCATGTCGGCGGTCACGTCGCCGAACACATGCGGTGGCATTACATTGCCCTGGGCTTGCGCGCCGACCAGCAGCGTGGCGCCCTCGGCGATTGCCGTGTTGATCTTCTCCTGCAGGCCGGCCAGTTGCTTGGCGTTGATCACCGGGCCGACCACGGTCTCAGCCTTGCTCGGGTCGCCGTAGGGCAGGGCTTTGACGCGCTCGACGAAGCGGCGGGTGAAGGCTTCCAGCAGTGGCTGTTCGACGATGATGCGGTTGATCGCCATGCAGATCTGCCCCTGGTGCAGGAACTTGCCCACCACGGCGGCATTGACGGCCTGCTCGACATCAGCGTCGGCCAGGACCACGAACGGGCTATTGCCGCCCAGCTCGAGGGCAACGTGCTTGAGGTGTTCGCCGCCGCTGGCAATGCGGCCGATGTTGCGCCCAACCTGAGTGGAGCCAGTGAACGAGATGAACGCCGGTACCGGGTGCTCGACAAAGGCATCGCCGATTTCCGCGCCGGAGCCCACGACCACGCTGAGTACGCCAGCTGGCAGGCCGGCTTCTTCGAAAATACGCGCCAGCAGCAGGCCGCCGGTGACCGGGGTATCGCTGGCCGGCTTGACCACCACGGCGTTGCCCAGGGCCAGGGCGGGTGCCAGTGAGCGGGCGGTCAGGTGCAGGGGGAAGTTCCACGGGCTGATGACACCGATCACGCCCAGTGGCATGCGGTAAACGCGGCTTTCCTTGCCCGGGATGTTCGATGCAATGATGCGCCCGTGTACGCGGCTCGGCAGGCTGGCCGACTCCAGGGTGATGGCACGGGCGGCGCCCCACTCGATCTGGGCCTTGATGCGGGTACTGCCGGACTCCCGGATGATCCAGTCGATGATTTCTTCGCGACGCTCGTCGAAAATCTTCACCGCATTAAGCAGCACCTGGGCGCGCGCGGCGGGCCCTTTGCTTGCCCACTCGGCCTGGGTTTCGCGTGCCTTGCGGTAGGCCGCGTCCAGGTCTTCGCGATTGGCCAGGGGAATGTCCAGCAAACGCTGTTGGGTGTAGGGGTCGAACACTTCCAGCGAGCGACCGGCGCTGCCGGCACGCCATTCTCCGGCGAGCGGCTGCAAGTCAAGGTTCTGATAGGCAGGGCGAGTAGCGGTCATGATGTTCTCTCTTATAGAACCGAAAGGTCATCCATCAGCGGCTTGAGCGCCGCTGGCCGAAGGCTTCCGGCTGGTCGTGGTACGCAGGGTTACGGTTCAGCCTTGCAGCTGATGGAGGGCACCGAGGGCACTGTCCGGGAGGTTGCACAAGGAGACTAGCCGCACCGGCAAGGTGCAGCGGGTGTCAAGCGCGAAGTGGGCAGTGGTCATGTCTGGGTCACCTGTATTTTTTTTATCGATGTGCACGTGACCTGTGACTAACAATTATCGTGCCACGCGGCTTGAAATTAATTTTTCCCTTTTAAAACAGTATCTTGCGAGAATTTTCAGGCGCGGCAGGATGTCGCGGGCAGGAGGGTTTGAAGCGGCAGGTGCGGAAATTTATGCAGAGAAGTCGCAAGCTGTCGAAAGCTCGGCAGTGCGCTGAATGAAGAGAAATTGTGCGGTTATCGGACGAAAGTGCCTGAAGGGGGGGCTAGTCGTCTGCCTGCCGATTGACCCGGCGGGGGGGCTGGGCATACTGAAAGGCTACTTATCTGCCTTCTGTTGATTGCCTATGACTCGTACAACAACAACCAGCAAGACCGGCCGTCCTGCGGATGAGGATTTTCTCAAGCAGTTACTCGGTCGACAGAAGCGCCTGATCGTTGATCGGGCCAGCCAGTTCGGCGCCAGTGGCTTGCCTTCCGCTGAACAACTGGCTGAAACCGTGGCATTCGCCCCACAGGATGGCAGCATATGGCTGTGCGGCCAGCGCATGATGCTGCTGCAGGGCTCGGCGTTCGGGGCTATTCGCCGTGAACTGATTGACGCGTTGGGGTTTGACAAGGCGCGTGGCTTGCTCACGCGTATCGGTTGGCAAGCCGGTGCACGCGATGCTGCGCAGGTCAGCGAGCAATGGCCCGAGGGTGATCACGCCAGCCTCTACAGCGCCGGGCCGCGCCTGCATATGCTTGAGGGCATGGTCAATGTCGAGGTCGTGCGTTTCGAGATCGATTCCAGCGCCGGGCACTTCTACTCCGAATTCCTCTGGCACAACTCCCTGGAGGACGACGAACACATTGCGGTCTACGGCTTGGGTGGCGAACCGGCCTGTTGGATGGAGATCGGCTATGCCAGCGGCTATGCCTCGTCGCTGCTCGGGCGTCTGGTGGTATTTCGCGAGGAGGAGTGCCGCGCCATGGGCCACCAGGCCTGCCGCATCGTCGGCAAGCCGGCCGAGCAGTGGGAGGATATCGACGTCGACCTGGCGTATCTGGACGCGGGTGACTTCCTGAGCCGCAGTGCCTACAGCTCAGGTACCGAGACGACCCTTGCCGAGCTCGACGTACCGCCTGAGGGTAAACAGCTGGTGGGGATTTCCGCTGCCTTTGTCGCGGCCAGTCAGCTGTTGCAACGCGTAGCACCGACCCAGGCCACGGTCCTGCTGACCGGCGAGTCTGGCGTGGGCAAGGAGTTGTTTGCACGTACCCTGCATCAGGCCAGTTCGCGGCACCACACGCAACTGGTGGCCTTGAACTGCGCAACCCTGCCAGAGAATCTGGTGGAGGCCGAGCTGTTTGGTGTCGAGCGCGGGGCCTTCACCGGGGCTGACCGTTCGCGGCCCGGGCGTTTCGAGCGGGCTGATGGCGGTACCTTGTTCCTTGATGAAATTGCCACGCTCAGCCTCAGTGCGCAGAGCAAGATTCTGCGTGCCTTGCAGGAAGGCGAGATCGAGCGGGTAGGGGGTACGGCGCCGATTGCGGTAGACGTACGGGTGATCGCCGCCACCAACCTGGACTTGCGCCGTGAAGTCGAAGCCGGACGTTTCCGTGAAGACCTGTTCTATCGACTGAACGTCTTCCCGATTCACTTGCCGCCGCTGCGTGAACGTCGCGAAGATATTCCGCTGTTGATGAGCTACTTCCTGCGTATCTTCAGCCAGCGTCATGGTCGTCAGTTGGCCGGTTTCAGCACGCGCCTGGTCAATGCACTGCTGACCTATCGTTTCCCGGGCAATATCCGCGAGCTGCAGAACCTCATCGAACGCGGTGTGATTGCTGCTGGTGACGGCGAGGTGATGGACGTTGTGCACCTGACCGAAGCCGGGGCGCCGCTGATGGCGACGGCGATAGGCCTGACTGCCGAGGGGCGTCTGTCGGCGGCGCGAGCCGCTGAGGAGGCTGTACCGCCCGCATCGGAGCCTGCCGTTGAGCCTGTGGCCGATGGTGCGGCCGAGGAGCCGGCGTTGGCGAGCCTGCAGGACTTCGTCTCGGGACGCCAACGGGTCTTGAGCACCTCGCTGGAAGAGATCGAACTGCGCCTGGTGCGCCTGGCGCTGGAACGCTCCGGTGGCAATGTGACTGCGGCCGCACAGATGCTCGGCATGAGCCGAGCTCAGGTCAGTTACCGCCTCAAGGGTGGTTGAAGGCCTGTAATGCGATTAAAAACGCCCCGCAACCTGTACGGTTCGGGGCGTTTTCATTACGGCCTGCGGGGGCGGCTCACAGCGCGGTGGTGAACTTCAGCCAGTATGTCTGGCCTTCGGCGCGGTTGCGCACGCTCGATTCGTCCTGCCACTTGGCACTCAGCGACCAGCCGCTCTTGCTGGTGTACTGCACTGCAGGGCCAATGGAGAAGGAGCGGCCACGGTTGCCGTCGTTGGCGTCAACCAGGGCTGCGGCGGCGCAGTTCGAGGCGCTGCATTTGTCATCGCTGATCTGCTGATAGGCGTGGCCGCCGACACCGAGTACCCAGCCGTTACCCAGGCCCCAGCCGAGGGTGTAGTCCGCATGCAGTTCACGGCCAGACTGGTAGTGGGTGTCCTTGTTCTCGAAGTTGTAGTCGTGCATCAGCCGCACGTCGGCATTGAAGCCGTTGGGGTCCATGTAGGTCATGGCATACACCGCCTGTACGGTGTAGTAGTTGTTGCCCAGGTTGACCAGGTCGTTCTTGTCGTACTCGCTACCGGTAGGCAGCACGAAGTCGACGCCCACGGCAGTGTGGAACTTGTCACTGTGGTGGAAGCCGATCACCGGGCCGAGGTGCGCGTCACCGATGCCGCGCTTGTGGTCGTGCGGACCATTCTTGACGTTCAGGCGGATGTCGTTCAGTGGCAGCAACGCATGAAAGCCGAGGTTGCCACCCAGGACCTTCTGCTCGGTAACCCAGACAAAACGTGGAACGATGGTGGTCACGCGCAGGTCGATGTCAGCCGCTTTGTCGCCGGCGTTGTCGCGCAGGGTGTCGGCCAGGTAGTTGCCGACGAACACCTGACCGTACGTGCCAGGCGGCGGCAGGATACCCATGCCGTAGTTTTCGATGCCCATCGGCCAGGATGAGATACCGCCTTCAGTGGCCTGAACCTGTGAAGCCGTGCTGGCCAGCAGAAGGGCAGCAGTGAGCGCAAGGGGTGTGGCGAGGGTGAATTTCTGATGCATGAGAGGGTCAGCCTTATTGTTATGAGTCATGCGCAGAGGGTTTTATGCCGCTGCGCAAGGGGGACGCCTCTCAACTACCGTGCCAGTTTTTAATTTTATTTTTTAGCCTTTAAAATCAATAAGTTATGTTTTTAAGGCCTAACGTTTCTGCGCCTTGCATGCCTGAAAGTGGCGGTATTTATTAAGAAAATTCGGCTGACTGCGAAAAACTCGCGGGTGTTCAGGCGCCGCTTTCGTGGTGCCCGGCCGCTTGGCGGAATGCGTTAGGGGTCTGGCCACTGAGGCGGCGGAAGAAGCGTGAGAAGTAGGTCGGGTCGCTGAAGCCCAGGCTGTCGGACAACTGGCTGATGCTCATGGTGGTGTAGATCAGGCTGCGCTTGGCTTCCAGTAGCAGGCGTTGGTGAATGATCTGCAGCGCTGTCTGCCCGGCCAGTTCTCGGCACAGGGTATTGAGGTGCACGCTGGAAAGGCCGACACGGTGGGCGAAGTGCTCCACTGAGAGATGCTCCCGGTAATGCTGTTCCACCAGCTTGATAAAGCTGCTGAGCAATTGTTGGTTGCGTTCTCCACGGCTACTTGGTTGCCTGTTCTGCAGGCCTTGGCGGCTGATCCAGACCATCAGCACATTGACCAGTGAGTGCAGCAGCAGGTCGCGTGCTGGCGCGCTGCCTTCATACTCCTGATGCAGGGCTGTGAACAGGGTATTGAGGGTACGGCGATCACGCCCGACCGGGTAGCAGCCGGACGATGCCAGGACAGTCAGTGGCGCGCCCAATTGTGCCTCCAACTGCGCGACCAATGGCGCGCCGAGGGTGAGTACGTAGCCCTCGATATTTTCTGAAAACTGAAAGCCATGCACGGTCAGCGGCGGCGTGACCTGGATCGACGCTTCCAACACCTTTGTACGCCGTCCCTCGACCTCGACCATCGCTTGACCACGTTGTACGTAGAGCAACTGGAACAGGTCGGCGTGACGGTGTGGCTTGATCTCCCAATGGTGCAGGCTACTGCGTTTGGGGATCGACTCGCAGTGCAGCAGGTCCGGGGTTGGCCATGCCTGGTTTTCACCGTACAGCTTGAATACGGGGATGCTGGGAAGGCTGGTTTTCATCGTGCGAAGCGACCTGGCGGGTGAGGGTAGAGGGGTGGATTGGTTCGTTCGATAATCGAACCGTATTTTCAAAAGTGCAATTCATGGGCGAAATATCACCTTTTTTTCCGGTTTTTGTAAGTAAAAATGCAGGGGCCAAATAAAACAATAACCTCCAGTCGTTGCCCGAAACCGGCTGGAGTGCCCATGTGAGATCACAGTAATGAAAACTCAGGTTGCGATTATCGGTGCCGGTCCTTCTGGACTTCTGCTGGGTCAACTGCTGCACAAGGCTGGCATCGACAACATCATTCTTGAACGTCAGACACCGGACTATGTGCTCAGTCGCATTCGTGCCGGTGTACTGGAGCAAGGCACGGTGGACATGCTCCGTGAAGCCGGTGTTTCCGAGCGTATGGACGCCGAGGGCCTGGTTCACGACGGCGTCGAGTTGCTGGTTGCCGGTAAGCGCATTCGCGTTGACCTCAAAGCGCTGACCGGTGGCAAGACCGTGATGGTCTATGGCCAGACGGAAGTCACCCGTGACCTGATGGACGCTCGCACTGCCAGCGGTGCGCCGATCATCTACTCGGCCGAGAATGTGCAGCCGCACGAGATGAAGGGCGAAAATCCTTACGTCACCTTTGAAAAAGGCGGCGAAACCTACCGCATCGATTGTGACTACATCGCCGGTTGCGACGGCTTCCACGGTGTTGCCCGCAAGAGCATCCCGGACGAGATCCTCACCCATTACGAGCGCGTGTATCCATTCGGCTGGCTGGGCCTGCTGTCAGACACCCCACCGGTCAACCATGAACTGATCTATGCCCACCATGACCGTGGTTTCGTCCTGTGCAGCCAGCGCTCGCTGACCCGCAGCCGTTACTACCTGCAAGTACCGCTGACCGACAAGGTCGAAGCGTGGTCCGATGAACGCTTCTGGGATGAGCTCAAGGCACGTCTGCCGCAGGAAGTGGCCGACAAGCTGGTGACCGGTCCATCGCTGGAGAAGAGCATCGCCCCGTTGCGCAGCTACGTGGTTGAGCCGATGCAGTATGGCAAGTTGTTCCTGGTGGGCGACGCGGCTCACATCGTGCCACCGACCGGCGCAAAAGGCCTGAACCTGGCCGCCTCCGACGTGTGCTACCTGTACCGCATCCTGGTCAAGGTCTACAAGGAAGGCCGCACCGACCTGCTGGAGAAGTATTCGGAGCTGGCGCTGCGCCGTATCTGGAAAGGCGAACGTTTCAGCTGGTTCATGACCAACCTGTTGCATGATTTCGGCGACCACAAAGACGCCTGGGACCAGAAGATGCAGCAAGCCGACCGTGAGTACTTCCTCAACTCCCATGCCGGCCTGGTCAATATCGCCGAAAACTACGTCGGCCTGCCTTACGAAGACGTCGAGTAATCAGCGTGTTGGGCGCCCGCAACCTGGGTGCGGGCGTTGCACTGTGCAAACGGAGACTGAATCATGGGTGTGTTTGACTGGAAACACTGGCTGGTAGTGTTGGTCGTGGCGGTGCTGCTGTTTGGTAGCAAGCGCCTGAAGAACTTGGGTGCTGACCTGGGTGAATCGATCAAAGGTTTTCGCCGTTCGGTGAACAGCGAGGATGATGTACCGGCGCCGGCAGTCGCGTCGGCGCGGGTTGAAGGTGAGGCCCGTGAGGCTCAGCACGCCGCACGCGAGGAACACCCTGGCAACCACTGACTGACGCCTCGCTGAAACCATCGCAAGCTGTAGGAGCCGGGCTTGCCCGCGATGCAGGCGCCGCGCACTCGCGGGCATCCCACCGACGCCATCGCAGGCAAGCCAGCTCCAACAGAGCCCGCGCAGCCTGTAGGAGCCGGGCTTGCCCGCGATGC
>NZ_PJQQ01000034.1:0-49408 GCF_002858665.1 Pseudomonas sp. FFUP_PS_473 | reverse complement strand
CCACCGACGCCATCGCAGGCAAGCCAGCTCCAACAGAGTCCGCGCCAGCTGTAGGAGCCGGGCTTGCCCGCGATGCAGACGCCGCGCACTCGCTGAGACCCCACCGACGCCATCGCAGGCAAGCCAGCTCCAACAGAGCACGCGCCAGCTGTAGGAGCCGGGCTTGCCCGCGATCACGCCGGCAGGCGACGTCTTTGTCCTATTGGTTTTCAACACCCGCGAAAGCTGGCAAGGCATACTCGGGTGGCATGTGGCTTACTTAACCAATGAGGCAAGGATGAGCGATATTTTCACCACTCAGGAGGCCGGCGTCCTCACGATTGCTTTTAACCGTGAAGCAAAGAAAAACGCCATTACCGCGACCATGTATGACGCGCTCAGCGAGGTGCTGGTCAGTGCAGCGGCTGACCGTGAGGTTCGCGTGGTGCTGATTCGCGGCAGTGAGCAGGTCTTCTCTGCCGGCAATGATCTTGGTGACTTCATCGCGCATCCGCCCGCGACCGAGGATGCCCCGGTCTGGCGTTTCTTGCGCACCTTGAGCGCATTTCCCAAACCGATTGTCGCGGCCGTCTGTGGCGTGGCGGTCGGTGTCGGCACGACGCTGTTGCTGCACTGCGACCTGGTCTATGCGGGCACCAACGCCCGTTTCAGCGTGCCTTTCGTCAGTCTCGGCCTTTGCCCGGAAGCTGCGTCCAGTTTGCTCTTGCCCAAGCTGTTTGGTCATCAAGGCGCTGCCGAGGCGTTGCTGACCGGCGAGCCGTTCGATGCCGAGTTTGCGCTGCAGTCGAAACTGGTCAATCGTGTGCTGCCACCGGAAGCGGTCCTCGACTTCGCGTTGTCCCAGGCACGCAAGATTGCCCAGCAACCGTCGAGTGCTGTCATGGAGACCAAGCGCCTGCTGAAACTGGCAGATGCCAGTGACGTGCTGGCACGCATCAATGAAGAAGCGAAGCGCTTTGCTCAAATGCTTGACGCAGAGGCCGCCCGAGAAGCGATCGCAGCCTTCACCGAGAAACGTAAACCGGATTTCAGCCGGTTCTGATCGAGGGATGGGCAGCCGTGTTTGAACAGGCTGCCCATCGAAGAAAACACGCGTGGTTCAAGGCTTACAGCGCGTGGCTATAGGCCGTTCTGGAGGCGTGGGTCGAGGTCCGGATCAGCAACAGTACGGAGCCAATGACCGGCAGGCTTACCAGCAGTAGCGCATAACGCAAGGACTGCTGGCCAAGCAGGGGTTGCAGCATGTCGCTGAACAGGCCGGTCACCAGCGGCCCGATGCCGACACCGAGCAGTGTGCTGACGATGGTTTGCAGGGCCATGGCCGTACCGCGCCGGTTGGACGGTACCAATTGGGTGACAAGGTTGTAGGACGGCGCTACCCACCAAACGGCGAAGAAGCTGTAGAGCGCACACCACACCATGGCCGTTGGAATCGGTACGCTGCCGAGCGTGACCAGCACGGTGTCGGGCCAGAGCAGGTAGGTGCTCAGGGTGGCGATGGCGGTCAAGTGACCCAGCACCGGAATCGAGAGCTGCCAGTGCGGGTTGCGTCGGCTCAGGCGGTCGCTCAACCAGCCGCTGAACAGGCCCCCGACACCGGCGGCGGTGCCGCAGATGACCCCAGCCAACAGGCCGGCATGTTGCAGCGAGAGGCCGTGGGAGCGTACCAGGAAGCTGGTGTTCCACATGCCAATGGCGTAGGAGCTGAGCGTGGTCAGGCCGCCCGCCAGTATCAGGCAGCGATAGGCAGGCAGCGCCCATAGCTTGCGGGCTTCAGCGCCCATGCCGAGCAGTGGCGCGTGGGTATGGGCGGGAGCAGGGCTCAGGTCCCAGCGCCCCCGTACCGGGTCGCGCACCACGATGGCCATGATGGCGGCAAACAATAGGGCGGGCAGGCCAAGGGCAATGAATGCTGTACGCCAGCCATACACTTCGACCACCCAGGCACCGATACTCAAGCCGATGATCGAGGAAAACGTTGGCGCGGCGGTGAAGCAACTGATGGCGAGTGAACGTCGATGCGGTGGATACAGGTCGGCGATCAAGGACAGGGATGCCGAGGTCGTTGGTGATTCGCTGACCGCGACCAGCATCCGGGCAATGGCCAGTACCAGAAAGCTGCCGGCCAGCCCGCAGGCCATCGTTGCCAACGCCCAGAGCAGGCACGACAGTGCGAGCAGGCGCGTACGCGGCAGACGATCCACCAGACGTCCCGCCGGCAAGCCCATGAGCGCATACACCGCCGCGAAGGCCAGCCCGGAGATCAGGCCCATGGCCGTGTCGCCGACCCCGAACTCCGACTTGATCGGCTCAATCATCACCGCAAGTATCTGGCGCCCGACAAAGTTGTCGGCGAACACCAGTGCCAGCAGCAACAACAGGCCGTGGCTGCGCCAGCCGACCGAGGTGGCCGGCATGACGGTTGCGCCGGTCGTCATCGCGGCGCCCAGAGATCGGGCAAGCCGGGGTCGCTCACTACAATCAGGCGCTTGAGCAAGACCTTGAGGGCTTGCGCGTCGGCACTGCCGAGCTTGGCCGACAGTTCTTCCTCCACCACCTTGGCCAGCGCCAACTGTTGCAGCGACACCTCGCGGCCGTTTGCCGTGAGCACGAAACGCAACTGATCGGCATCGCCCTCGATGGCCACCAGGTGCTGGCGCTCGAGAAAGCGCATGCCGGCCAGTGTGACCTCATGGCCGGTGTAGCTGACAAAGGTGTTGATTTCCTCAAGGGTCAGGTTATCGCGGATACACAGCACCGAGAGAATGAAAAAGGCCTGTTCGTCCAACTGCTGGTTGCTCACCATGCGCCGCAGGGCATTGAGCACCTGGTAGTGCCCGCGCCCGAGCAAGTAGCCGAGCAGGTCTTCGGTGTAGCTGCATTCCGGTGGCGGCGGTGTGGTTGCCAGGCGCAGCTCGCTGCGCGGCTTGCGGGTGGCCAGCGCATACTGGCCGCTCTGGAACGCCAGCGGCGCCCGGTCGCTATGATCGAAGGCCAGTACTTCCCCGACAAAGATCACATGGTCGCCGCCCTCATACTGGAAGGCAGTACGGCATTGAAAGCGTGCGGTGCAGTCTTGCAGCAAGGGCGCCTCGCTGACGCCATTATCGAGTTGGACTTCGGCAAACTTGTCTTCGCCCTGGGTGGCGAAGCGCCCCGAGAGTTTTTCCTGTTCGGTGGACAGGACATGCACATTCCAGTGCTTGCCGTTACTGAAAACCGGCAGGCTGCGGGCGTTCTTCGACAGGCTCCAGAGCACCAGTGGCGGGTTGAGCGATACCGAGTTGAAGCTGTTGGCGGTGATCCCCACCGGTGAGCCGTCTTCGGCCTGGGTCGTGATGATCGTGACCCCGGTAGTGAAGGTACCGAGCGCGGCGCGGAAGGCCTGGGGATCGAAGCTGGCGTTTTGCATAGCCATGATAGACCTCATGGAGTGGAGTTTTCGTGTGGCCAGTATTGGTCGCCGCAGGGCGCTGTACATCGTCTCAACGGACTAACGCTTTTGTTCGATTCTCGTCCGATCGGACGAGGCGCCGGGCGTCGCCCCGCGACTAGTGTGGCCCCATGCGCATCCGGCGCTTCCGGGCCTTGGGGCCAGCATCAGCGAGGGGACACGAATGAGTTCAGCCACGTCATCCGTACAAGCGCTTTCGAGCCTGTTATCCCGGCAGAAACAAGCCTTCAACAGCGCCGGCGCGGTCAGTGCCGACACACGTCGTCGGCGGGTTCAGCAGGTGATCGACCTGCTCGTGCGTCACCACGGTGTGTTGACCGAAGCGATGGATCAGGATTTCGGCGGCAGGCCTGCAGGCTTTTCCCTGATGAACGACCTGCTGGGTTCTCTCTCGTCGCTCAAGCATGCGCGGGACAACCTGCACCTATGGATGCAGGACGAGCCACGCCCGGCATTCGCGCCCTACGACCAACTGGGCGCCAAGGCCTGGGTCATGTATCAGCCCAAAGGGGCGGTGGGCATCATTGGTACCTGGAACGCCCCGCTGTTTACCTTGTTCAGCCCGCTGGCTTGCGCACTGGCTGCGGGCAACCGGGCGATTCTCAAACCGTCGGAGGTGGTTCCGCGTACCGCTGAGTTGGTAGCGCAGTTGTGTGCTGAGCACCTTGACCCGCTGGAGATCGCCGTGGTCACGGGGGGCGCTGAGCTGGCGGAAGGCTTCACTGCCCAGCCGTTCGACCACATGGTGTTTACCGGCAGTACTGCGATTGGTCGCGCTGTGATGCGTAATGCTGCGCAGAACCTGGTACCGGTGACGTTGGAGTTGGGCGGTAAGTCGCCAGTGATCATTGCGCGCAGTGCCGACCTGAACAAGGCGGCGTTCAGCATCGCCGCAGCCAAAGCCTGTAATGGCGGCCAGATCTGCATCAGTCCCGACCTGGTGTATGTACCGCAGGCGCACCTTGAAACTTTCCTCAGCGCCTTGCGCAGTGCCTATTGCGAGCTCAACCCCTCGGTTGCCTGCAACCCGGATGTGGTGGCAGTGGTCAATCAGCGGCATCTGGCCCGTGTCGAAGGCTATGTGGACGAGGCCCGGGCCCTGGGGGCTCGCATCGAAAGCCTGCCGGAGGCGTTGGCGGTTGATGCCGAGGACCGTCGCCGGCCCCTGCGTGTGGTGGTCAATCCGCCGCGTGACAGCCAGATCATGCGCGAAGAAATCTTTGGCCCGGCCATGGTGGTGCTCACGTATGAAGACCTTGATGGGGTGATCGCCGACATCAACGCCCGGCCACGTCCGCTGGCGCTGTACTACTTCGGCGAGGATCAACAGGAGCAGCAGCGGGTACTGGAGCACACCCTGTCGGGCGGCGTCACCGTCAATGACGTGATGATGCATGCGGCGATGCACGATGCGCCGTTCGGCGGCGTGGGCGCCTCTGGCATGGGGCATTACCACGGCCGTGAAGGGTTTCTTGAGTTCAGTCACCTGCGCACCGTGTTCAAGGCGCCTGCGCATGACCCGCGGCGTGAATGGGGCCTGCTGCCGCCGTATGGCGAGCATTACCTCGCGGCCATGATGGCCATGGTCACCGCTGACTGACTCATTGTGCATGGGGCGCTCGGATGAGCGCCTTGTCGCCTCTACGGGGTTTACCGTTGCTTATGTTCAACGCGATCACTATTGCCCAGCGCCTGTGGTTCTGGGCGTTGTTGGCCACACTGTTGTTTATCGTTGCGGTCGGTTTTGGTGGCTATGGCCTGCAACAGGCCCGTGACAGTCTGCGTACCATCAATGAAGACAATCTGGCGACGCTGCTCACTGTCGGTGAGGTTCAGCACCGTCTCGATGAAAGTCGGCGGCTGGTGTTGCTTGCTATTCAGCATGACCCGGAAGGCCCTCTGGTGGCGGCGTTCGACCGCTCGATCGATGTGACGCTAGCGGCCATCGAAGCCAACAATTACGCGCTCGCGCAGGTGTGGGCCAGCTACCGCCAACGCCCCTTGTCCAGCCATGAACAGCAGGTGGCCGAGGCCTTTGATGGCCATTACCAGGCCTGGCTGGGTGAGTTGGAGCTTTTGCTAGAGTCCTTGCGCGCGGGTGACTATCGCCTGTCCGGCATCATTTCGTTCCTGCGCATGGCCGAACCTGCTGGCGATGCGGCGGGTATTGAACTGGGCAAGCTGCAGACGTTGCAGAAGGAAGCGGCTGCGCGGGCATACGACCTCGCCCAGCAACGCTATCGCTCGACCCTGCTGGCGTATCTGGTGCTGGCGGTGGTGGGGGTGTTGGCTGGCAGCGTTACCGCGTTCTCGACCTTGCGTCGCCTGAAACGGGCTTTTGCCCAGGCGGGCGCCAGTGTGCGCGCGATTGCCAGTGGCGACCTGTCGCAGCCCATCGAGGTCAAGGGGCGCGATGAGTTTGCCCGGATGCTGGGTGATATCGCGACAATGCGCGACAGCCTGCACGGGTTGATCTCGCAGATGCGCTCGTTGGTGCAGCGTGTCAGTCACGAGGCGGCGCACATGGCCGAATCGGCAGAGCTGGCCTCGTTGGCTGCGCAGCAGCAGGCTGACGCCGTGCGCGGCATTTCTTCTGCAGTTGAGCAACTGTCGGGTTCAATCAGCGAAGTCGACACCCAGGTCGGGGTTTCGCGCAACATCACGCAGCACTCGGCGGGGCGCTCGGGCAAAAGCGAAGGTTTTATCCGCGATATGGCCCATGGAATGAACCGTATCAGCGACGTGATCAGCGACACCGCCGTGCATATCCGTGAGCTGGAAGTCTTCTCCGGCGAGATCAGTACGGTGCTGAATGTGATTCGCAGCATTGCCGAACAAACCAATTTACTGGCGCTGAACGCCGCCATCGAGGCCGCAAGGGCAGGAGAGCAGGGCCGTGGCTTTGCCGTGGTGGCCGATGAGGTCAGGCTGTTGGCGCAACGTACGGCCCGTTCAATCGGTGAAATCGACCTCACGGTACAACACATCCAGGAGGGGACCCAGGCGGTGGTTGGCGGGATGGATCGGGTAATCAGCCGGGTACGTGATGGGGTCGGGCTGGCAGAGGAGGCCGGCGACTCGGTGGCGCAGATCCGCAGTGGTACTGACGATGTGATTCGAAGCGTCGACACCATTGCTGTGGTGATCGCCGAACAGGTACGGGTTACCCAGGAAATGGTCGCGCGCGTCGAGAGCGTTTCGGCCGGCACCGGCGTGCTCTCGGCCAATGCCGGCCGCAGTGCCGCGGCGGCGTCTGACCTGGAGCAGTTGGCGCGGGCACTGGACCAGTTGTCTGCCAGGTTCAATGTCGTCTGACGGGTCTAGTCCGCTTTGACGATGAGAGCGCCCCGGTCAGCCGTGATCATGGGATGCACACCGCCAGCGTCCCCGTATCGTCGTCGGCGGTCTTTCCTGACCTCAGCTAATGGCATAACAACAATGACGGCTCAAGTTCAGTCTCAAACCCACTACGACGTGATCGTCGTTGGTTCGGGTGCAGGTGCGATGACGTCGGCGGTCTTCCTCGCCGACCAGGGTTTCAGCGTGCTGATCGTGGAAAAAAGCGACAAGTACGGTGGTACTTCGGCTATTTCCGGCGGTGGGATCTGGATCCCGAACAATCACTACTTTGCTCGCCAGGGCGGTAACGACAGCTTCGAGTTGGCGATGCGCTACCTCAAGGCCGCGGCTGGCGAGCACGTCGATGATGCGCGCCTGCAGGCCTACCTGGACAATGCGCCAAAGATGATCGAGGCGCTCACCCGTACCAGTCGGGTACGTTATGCGGTGGCTGCCAAGTACCCGGACTACTACCCGCATTTGCCTGGTTCGCTGCCCGGAGGGCGCACCCTCGACCCCGAATTGTTCGACACCAGCCTGCTCGGCGAGGAACTGGACAACCTGCGCAAGCCGTCACCCTCGACCTTGCTGATGGGGCGTATTGCCTGGACTGCCCGGCATGCGCACAAGGCCATGGCCCGCAGCTTTGGCTGGCGCTGGCTGATCATGGGCCTGATGCTGCGTTACAAACTGGACTTCAAATGGCGGCGCAAAAGTAAATTCGACCGCCGCGCAGCCCTTGGCAGCGCGTTGGTTGCGTCACTGCGTCGTTCTCTGATGGACCGTAACGTGCCGTTGTGGCTGAACACCGATTTTCGTGGGTTGCTCACGGAGCAGGGCCGGGTCACCGGGGTCACGGTACAGCGTGAGGGTCAGGAAAAGCAGCTGCATGCGCGTTACGGGGTGATTCTGGGCTCCGGTGGCTTCGAGCAGAACCAGGCATTGCGCGAGCAATACCTGCCCAAGCCGACTCGCATGGCCTGGAGTGCGACGCCACCGGGCAACAACACCGGTGCCGCGTTGGAAGCGGGGATCGCCCAGGGCGCGGCGACCGCGTTGATGGACTGGGCCTGGTGGGCGCCGACCATTGCCGTGCCGGGAGAGGAAAAGCCGCGCGGTATCTTTGCCGAGCGGGCATTCCCCGGGGCAATTGTGGTCAACGGCGAGGGGCAACGCTTCGTCAACGAAGCGGCTCCGTACCTGGAGTTCGTCGATGCCATGCTCCGCGACAATCAGCGTACAGGCGGAAAGTCCGTGCCGGCCTGGGTGATTTTTGACGGGCATTTCCGCTTCCACTACGCCATGGGCCCGTTGATGCCGGCCCAGGTCATGCCTGACAGCCGTCTGCGCAAGGAATGGTTGAACACCTTGTACTGGAAGGCCGACACCCTGGCGCAACTGGCCGAACAGATCGGCGTCGATGCAGTGGGCCTTGAGCGCACAGTGGACAAGGTCAACGACTATGCGCGCACCGGCCAGGACCTGGACTTCGACCGTGGCGGCAATGTGTTCGACCGTTACTACGGCGATAGCAATATCAAGCCCAACCCGTGCCTGGCGCCCCTGCGCAAGGGGCCGTACTACGCCATGCGCCTGGATGCCGGTGATATTGGCACCAAGGGCGGCTTGCTGACCAACGAACATGCACAAGTGGTGCGCGACAACGGTACGCCCATTGACGGCCTGTACGCGATCGGCAACTGCTCCGCGTCGGTAATGGGTACCAGTTATCCGGGGGCGGGCGGCACCCTCGGGCCGGCGATGACCTTCGCCTATGTCGCTGCCAACCACCTCGCCAGCCAGCGTTAGGAGCCGTCATGGACATGTCTGATAACAGCACCTGTACGGCGATTCAGGCACCATTGCGCGTTGCCGACAGCAGTAGCGTGACATGGGATGAGCAGTGCGATGTGCTGATCATCGGTTGGGGCGCGGCCGGGGCCTGTGCGGCACTGGAGGCCCGCGCCAATGGCGTCGATGTGCTGATCGCCGACCGTTTCACAGGTGGCGGCGCCAGTGCCAAGAGCGGTGGCGTCGTGTATGCCGGTGGGGGGACCCGGTATCAGTACGCCGCAGGCTTCAGTGATACCCCCGAGGCCATGTTCGACTACCTCAAGCACGAAACCCAGGGCGTGGTCAGCGACGAGACCCTGCGGCGCTTTTGTGCGGACAGCGTGGCCAACCTAGATTGGCTGGAAAGCCACGGTGCGCCTTACGGGCACCAGATGCCCCCAGGTGGCAAGACCTCCTATCCACCCGACGGCTACTTCCTCTACTACTCCGGCAATGAGCTGGTACCGCAGCACAGCGGCCCGTTGCCTCCGGCGCCACGCGGCCACCGTACGGTCGGCAAAGGCCAGTGTGGTGCGGTGCTGTATGCTCACCTCAAGGCGGCTTGCCTGCGCGCCGGGGTGCGGCCACTGCTGCAATCAGCCGCCAAGCGCCTGGTGCTTGACCAGGAGGGCCGGGTGATCGGTGCCGAGCTGTGGTGCCTGCCGCCGGGCAGCAAGCAGGCGAAGCTGCACGCCCGTTGGGCTGCCCGTGCCGAGCGCTTGCAGAACTTTTCCCCGGCCTACTGTGACAGGTTACGCCTGCGGGTCAGCCAACTGGAGCGCGAGTTCGCCCGGCCACGGCTGGTCAGGGCCCGGAACGGGGTGATCCTCAGTACGGGCGGGTTCATCTTCAACCGCGAACTGATCAAGCAGCACGCGCCGAAATTTCGCCGCAACTTCAAGGTGGGCGCCACCGGCTGTGACGGCAGCGGCCTGCGCCTGGGCGTGAGTGCCGGTGGTGAAGGCGCTGCGCTGAATCGGGTGTCGGCCTGGCGGTTCATCAATCCGCCCTACAGTTGGCACAAGGGCATCGTGGTCAACAGCCAAGGCCAGCGTTTCTGCAACGAAGAGGTCTATGGCGCGACGCTGGGTCAGCCGTTGATGGAGGAGCAGGGCGGCAAGGCCTGGCTGGTGCTCGATGCCCCGCTGCGCAAGAAGGCGATCCGGGAGGCACTGTTCGGTGGGTACTGGTGGTTCCAGAGCGTGCCGGCGCTGGCGTTGATGCTGCTCAAGGTGAGCAAGGGCAAGTGCCTGGAACAACTGGCTACGGTCACTGGCATGAAGGCCAGCGCGTTGCGCCAGTCGCTGCAGGCCAACAATGCGGCTGCGCGTGGTGAGGCGCCCGATCCATTCGGCAAGTCGCCAGGCGGTCGCCAGGTGCTTGAGCAGGGCCCGTTCTACGCCTGCGACATTTCCGTGACCAACCCGGTCTTCCCGCTAGGGGCGTTGACCTTGGGCGGTTTGCGGGTGGATGAAGGCAACGGGGCCGTGCTGGATCCCCAAGGGCAGCCCATCGCGGGCCTTTACGCTGCCGGTCGCACCGCCCTGGGTATTCCCTCACACCTGTACATCAGTGGTCTATCACTGGCCGATTGCGTGTTCTCCGGGCGTCGCGCCGGGACGGCAGCCGCAATCAACCTTGCACAGCCACTGCAACATAACCGCGCACACGAGATGAGCTGATGACGATCAAGGAGAACAACATGCCCGGACGGGTTCATGGCAAGGTGGCGCTGGTGACTGGCGGTGCCAAGGGTATTGGCCGTGCCAGTGCACGGTTGTTGGCGGCTGAAGGCGCACAGGTGCTGATCAGCGATATCGACGTCGTTGCCGGTGAGGCATTGGCTGCCGAGATCGGCCCGGCTGCGGCGTTTATCCGCCATGACGCCAGCAGCGAGGCAGAGTGGAAGCAGGTCATGGCGCACTTGCGTGAGCGCTATGGCCGCCTGGATATCCTGCTCAACAATGCCGGCATACTGCTGAGCGGTTCAATCGAAGAAACCTCGGTGCAGGACTGGCAGAAGGTCATGCGGGTCAATGCTGACAGTGTGTTTCTCGGCTGTCGAGAGGGGATTGCGCTGATGAAGGAGGGCGGTGGTTCGATCATCAACCTGTCGTCGATTGCGGCACTGGCCGGGCGTGATGATTTCATGGCCTACAGTGCTTCGAAAGGCGCTGTGGCGGCCTTGTCGCGTTCAGTGGCGGTGCTCTGCCGACGACGCAAGTACCGGATCCGCTGCAATACCCTGCATCCGGACGGCGTACTCACCGACATGACCAGTGGCGGCTTCCCGCAGGGTGTCGACCCGGTCCGCCTGACCATCGACAGTGACCCGATGAACCGCATGTGCTTGCCCGAGGATGTGGCGGCCAGTGTGCTGTTTCTTGCCAGCGATGAGTCCCGGGCCATCAACGGCGTCGAACTGCGCATCGACAGTGGGCAGATGGTGATGAGCATCTGATCATCACGTTAGTGCTTGATTGCACAAGGCCGCTTGCCTGTTGAAACGGGCAAGCGGCCTTGTGCTGTGTTGCAGTGCTGCGTTCTGGCGGGTCGATGCCGTTCAATGTCCCTCGAATTGCGCCGGGCGTTTTTCGATAAAGGCTTGCATGCCTTCTTTCTGGTCCCGGGAGGCGAACAGCAGGGCATTGGCCTTGCGTTCCAGTGCCAGGCCGGCCTCCAGTGGCGCATCCATGCCGGCGAGAATCACTTCCTTGATCTGTTCTGCGGCCAATGCCGGCATCGCTGCGATGACGCGAGCCAGCTCCAGGGCGTGAGCCTGGACCTGGTCATCGTCCACCAGGTCACTGACCAGGCCGGCCACCCAGGCTTCTTCGGCGCTGATCGGTTGCCCGGTCAGGGCCATGCGCATGGCCTTTACCTTGCCCACGGCGCGGACCAATCGCTGGGTACCGCCAATGCCCGGCATGATGCCGATACGAATTTCCGGTTGGCAGAAGCGTGCGCTGCGCCCGGCGACGATCAGGTCGGCAAGCATCGCCAACTCGCAGCCACCGCCATAGGCGTACCCGCAGATCGCCGCGATCACCGGTTTCGGGCAGTGCTGAATCGGCGCCCAGACCCGTTCGGTGTGGCGCCGGTAGATATCGATAGGGCCGACGCCGGCCATGCTGTTGATGTCGCCGCCTGCGGCAAACACCTTGTCGCCGCCCGTCAGCAGGATGCAACGCACCTGTGGGTCGGCGCTCAGTTCACTGAAGTAACGCGACAGCAAGGCTTGCAACTCCAGGCTCAGGGCATTGGTCGCGTGCGGACGGTTGAGCCGCAGCAGGGCTACGCCAGGCAGCGGGCGTTCGAGCAGAACCGGTGGAGCGGATGAATCAGGCATGAGCGTCCTCGTGAGCCAGGCGTCAGGTGAATGCCTGCCAGTGTCACGGCCGGACGGTGATGATTCATCGTCCGTTCAGACGAAGAATGGGCCTGGCTTTGTCCCTAGAGTGAACCCTGTCAGCAGAATTAAGGAGTGCGACATGGGGCTGCATTCGGGGCTTGATTACAGTGGCAAGGTGGTGCTCGTCACCGGCGGTACCAAGGGCATTGGCGCGGGCATTGCGCGTGAGTTTCTGGCGGCCGATGCGCAGGTGATCGTCTGCGCCCGCTCAGCGCCTGAGCAGGTGCCGACGCTGGAGGGGAAGCGCGCCATCTTCATCCCGGCGGACGTGCGCGACCCGGACTCGCTACAGGCGCTGTTCGACACCATCAGTCGCGATTTTGGCCGCCTTGACGTGGTCATCAACAACGCAGGCGGTAGCCCGGCAGCCGAGGCCGCCAGCGCATCGCCACGTTTTCACGACAGCATCATTCGTCTCAACCTGATCGCGCCTCTGAATGTCGCCCAGCACGCCAACCGCCTGATGCAGGCGCAAGTGCAGGGCGGTTGCATCGTGTTTATCGGCAGCATCAGCGCCTTGCGCGCCTCACCCGGGACTGCGGCCTATGGCGCTGCCAAGGCCGGCGTCCTGTCGTTGGTGCAGTCGCTGGCGGTGGAGTGGGGGCCGAAGGTTCGTGTGGTCGCGGTCAGCCCGGGCCTGGTGCTGACGGAACAGGCCCACCTGCATTACGGCAACGACGCCGGTATCGCCGCCGTCAGCGCCGGTATCCCGGCCGGTCGCATGGCCGTGGCGGCGGATGTCGCCAATGCCTGCCTGTACATCGCTTCGCCGCTGGCCAGCTACGCCAGCGGCTGCAACCTGCTGCTGCATGGCGGTGGCGAACGTCCGGCGTTTCTCGGTGCGGCGCAGGTTCTGCCCACCTGATCGACCCATGGTGGCGGCCGGGTCCGGTTGCCGCCCTCAATTTGCAGGAGACGACTTTGGCTGATCCACAATTGCTATCCAATGTGCGCGCCCTAGTGGGGCGCCAATACGGTCGTGTGTATGCCTGGGATGAGGTCAATGCACCGATGATTCGTCAGTGGTGCGAGATCATGGGTGTCGAAAACCCGCTCTACACCGATCCTGCGTTTGCCCTCGGCACGCCCCATGAGGGCTTGATTGCGCCGCCGGCGATGTTGCAGGTGTGGACCATGGAAGGCTTCCATGCCAACCACTATCCGCCAGGTTCCACCGACGAAAACCCCTATGAAGTGCTCAAGCTGTTCGAGCAGTACGGCTATAACTCGGTCGTGGCAGTGAACTCCGAGTTGAGCTTCACGCGCCCCTTGCGCTTGGGTGAAAAGCTCTACTACACCACCCGCCTGGATGCGGTGGGCGATGAAAAAACCACCGCCTTGGGCACGGGCTTCTTTGTCACCCTGGTGATGAGCCACTTCGTCGAAAAGGCCGGTGGCGACGAACCGGTAGGCGAGTTGCTGTTCCGCGTGTTCAAGTTTCGCCCGGCCAATGCTCAGCCAGCCACGCCTGCGCCGGCCGTGGCCGCTGCACCTGCCAAGGCCAAGCGCCCGCAACCGGGCATCAGTGACGACACCCGGTTCTTCTGGGAGGGCTGCGCGCAGGGCCAACTGTTGATCCAGCGTTGCACGGCCTGCGCCACCTTGCGCCATCCACCCGCGCCGGTCTGCATCCAGTGCCACAGCTTCGACTGGGACACCGTCCAGGCCAGTGGTCGCGCCAGCCTCTACTCGTTTGTGGTCATGCACTACCCGGAGGTCGCGCCGTTCGATCACCCGAACCCCATCGGTCTGATCGAGCTGGAGGAGGGCGTACGCCTGATCGCCGGGTTGGTCGGCATTGAGCGTGAGCAGTTGCAGATCGGCCAGCGTCTGCAGGTCGAGTTCCAGACCTTCGATGACGCGTTGACCTTGCCTCTGTTTCGGCCCGTCGGCGCGTAGGAGTTGACCCCATGAATTTTGATTTGACCGAAGACCAGCGCGCGATTGCGCAGATGGCTGACAGCCTGTTTGTCGACCACTGTCACGACGACTACCTGCGTCGCTGGGATACCAGTGGTGAGCCGCTGATGGCTCCACTCTGGGCGCTCTGCATTGAAACCGGGCTGCACGCCTTGGCGATTCCTGAATCCCACGGTGGCAGTGGCCTGGGCATGACCGAGCTGATGCTGGTGTTGCAGGCTCAGGGCAAGGGCTTGGCACAGGTGCCGCTGTGGCGGCATCAACTGGCCGCAGCGACCCTTGCCGAGTTCGCATTGCCCGAGCTCGCGACCTGGGCCGAAAAAGCCGCGTCGGGTGAAACCATGCTGACACTGGCCATCGATGCCCTTGGCAGTGCCTGCGGCATCGAGCTTCAGGCCCGTCCGTGTGCCGAGGGCTGGGAAATCAATGGTCGGGTTGCGGCCGTGGCCCTGGGTGAACAGGCACAGGCGGCACTGGTGCTGGCAGACGTAGACGGCCAGCCGCGGTTGTTGCTGCTTGACCTTTCGGTCGCACAGGTAACCCGTGTGCCAGCGGTGCTTACCCACGGTGAAGCCGTGGCAGATGTGCATGTCGAGGGCCTGCGCGTTGCGGCCCCGCAGTTGCTGCCCAGTGCCGCCCTGGCCTGGCTGGAGCCGCGCAGCGTGGCGGCCTTGGCTGCGTTGCAGTTGGGTGTCAGCGAGGAGCAGATCCGCCGCACCGTGGCCTATGTCAGTGAGCGTCAGCAGTTCGAGCGGCGTATTGGCAGCTTCCAGGCGGTGCAAATGAGCATGGCCGATGCGCATATCGCCCTTGAGGCCCTGCGCAGTGTGCTTTGGCAACTCTGCTATCGCCTCGACGCCGGTTTGCCGTCGCCGTCGGAAGCGCTGGCTACCGCTTATCTGGCGTGTGAAGCGGGACATCGCATCGGCCACATCGCACAGCACGTGCATGGCGGTATCGGCGTCGACCTGACGTACCCGATCCACCGTTTTCTCTATTGGAGCCGCGCCCTGGGCCTCGCCCTGGGTGGTTCGGCGGCAAGCCTGGAACGTCTCGGCGATTGGCTGAGCGATAACGACAAGCTGGGATGGAAATATGACCTCGAAGAACACCAAGCGCTTTGAAGACGTGCGCCCCGGCGAAGTGCTGCCTGAACTGGCGGTTCCAATCACGGTCGGCCTGATCACCGGTGGCGCGATTGCCACCCGGGATTATTTTCCGGGGCACCATGACCTGGAGGCCGCCCGCGCACTGGGCTCACCGCATATCTTCATGAACATCCTGACCACCAACGGGCTGGTGCAACGTTATGTCGAAGGCTGGGCGGGGCCGTTGGCCACGTTCACCTCACTGAAAATCAAGCTGGGTGCACCGAACTACCCCGGTGACTGCATGACCTTCAGCGGCAGCGTGACCCGCCAGGATGCCGACACCCGCACGGTGGAAGTCACCCTCAGCGGCAAAAATTCCATGGGCAACCACGTGACCGGTACGGTCGCGCTGGTCCTGCCCTGACAGCCGGAGACACAGACATGACGACTTCGTCGATATCCGGACGCGCCGCGATAGTTGGTTTGGGCGCGACCGAGTTTTCCAAGAACTCCGGGCGCACGGAACTGCGCCTGGCCCTTGAAGCCACGCTGAGCGCGCTGAAGGATGCGGGCATTGACCCCTCCGAGGTCGAGGGCTTCAGCTCTTACTCGGTGGACAAGGTTCCGGAATACGAAATTGCCCGCCTGTTGGGTTGCAAGGACGTGAAGTTCTTTTCGCAAGTGCCCCACGGCGGTGGTGCGGCGTGTGCGCCGATCATGCACGCGGCCATGGCGGTGGCCACCGGTGTGGCAAAAGTGGTGGTGGTCTACCGGGCCATGAATGAGCGGTCCTGGTATCGCTTCGGCACCGGCACGTACGGTTTCGCTTCGACGCCGATCTTCGAGAACGTCAACTACGGCTGGTACATGCCTCACGGCTTCCATACGCCGGCGGCCTGGGTGGGCATGTTTGCTCAACGCTACATGCACACCTATGGAGCCACGTCCGAGGATTTCGGTCGGGTCGCAGTGGCCGTGCGTGATTTTGCCGCGACCAACCCCCAGGCGTTTTTCTACGGCAAGCCGATTACCCTCGAGGAGCACCAGGCCTCGCGCTGGATCTGCGAACCGCTGCACCTGCTCGACTGCTGCCAGGAGTCCGATGGCGCCGTGGCCATGGTGATCACTTCGGCGGAACGTGCCCGCGATCTGCGCCAGAAGCCGGTGATGATCAAGGCCGGTTCCCAGGGCATTACTGACGGTCAGCAGATCATGACCTCGTTCTACCGTGACGACATTACCGGGCTGCCGGAAATGGGCGTGGTGGCCCGTGAGCTTTATCGCCAGTCAGGGCTGGGGCCGGAAGCGTTTCAGACCGCGGTGATCTATGACCATTTCACCCCGTTCGTGCTGCCGCAACTGGAAGAGTTCGGTTTCGCCAAGCGTGGCGAGGCCAAGGAGTTCATCCGCGCGGGCCATCATGCCCGTGGCGGCAAGTTGCCGATCAACCCCCACGGCGGACAACTGGGCGAAGCCTACATTCATGGCATGAACGGCGTCGCCGAAGCGGTACGGCAGGTGCGCGGCACCGCAGTCAACCAGGTGCCGGCGGTAGAAAACGTGCTGGTCACTGCCGGTACCGGCGTGCCGACCAGCGGCCTGATTCTCGGCGCGGCATAAGGAGGCGTTATATGTTCGTTGATCTGACTCCTGAACAACACGCCCTGCGCCACAAGGTGCGGGACTACTTCCAGGCGCTGATGACCCCGCAGCTGCGTGAGCAGTTGCGGGGCCAGGAAGGCGGCGAGCTGTACCGGCAAACCATTCGGCAAATGGGTCGCGACGGTTGGCTGGCTGTTGGCTGGCCCAAAGAGCATGGTGGCCAAGGCTACGCGGCCACTGAGCAGTTGATTTTCTTTGAAGAGGCCAACATTGCCGGTGCGCCATTGCCGTTCGTGACCATCAGCACTGTCGGCCCGGCCCTGATGACCCATGGCAGCGCGCTGCAAAAGGAGCGCTTCCTGCCGGGCATCGCTGCGGGCGAGATCATGTTTGCCATCGGCTACTCCGAGCCGGACGCTGGCAGTGACCTGGCGGTTCTCAAGACCAGCGCACGCCTGCAAGGCGATGAGTTCGTGGTCAATGGCAACAAATTGTGGACGTCCGGTGCCGATGCGGCGGACTACATCTGGCTGGCGGCGCGTACTGACCCCACGCAAGCGCGTCACAAGGGGATTTCGATCCTGATCCTCGATACCCAGGCGCCCGGGTTCTCCACGACACTGATCCCGACCACCAGCATTGCCACCACCGCCACCTATTACGACAACGTGCGGGTGCCCAAGGACATGCTGGTAGGGGATCTGCACGGTGGCTGGAAGCTGATCACCGAGCAACTCAACCATGAGCGGCTTGGGCTTGGCTCCTGGTCGGACAAGGTCGTCGCATTATTCCGCCGGGTCTACCTGTGGGCGCGTTGCCGTGATGAACAGGGCCGACGGGCCATGGACAAGGGCTGGGTGCGCAGTTCGTTGGCAGAGTGTTATGCCCGCCTGGAAGCGATGCGCCTGATCAACTTGCGTATCGCCGCCGACCTTGAGCAGCAGCGCATGGATGTGGCCCTGAGTTCGACCACCAAGGTATATGGCTCCGAGTCGGCCATCGAGATACTGCGCAAGCTCGCCGCCATTCTCGGCGCCAACGGTTCGTTGCGCAGCGGCTCCTCAGCGGCGTTGTTGCAGGGCGAGCTGGAGTACGAACTGCGCTCTTCGGTCACCCTGACGTTTGGCGGTGGCACCAACGAAATTCAGCGTGAACTGATCGCCCAGTTCGGCCTGGGCATGCCACGTACCCAACGCTGACAGCGCCCCGCGCCGCTCAGCCAATACAACAAGAACAGTACCCGCTCCGGACTGAGTCCGGGGCCGGGTCGAGGGTGAATTTCATGAGCACGATTGAGCAATTCAGGCACGAGACCCGTGCCTGGCTGGAGGCCAACTGCCCCTTGTCCATGCGAACCGCCATGGCGGAGGGCGAAGTGGTGTGGGGAGCCAGCCAGCCACAGTTCCCCAGCGAAGACGCCCGGTTGTGGTTTGAGCGCATGCGCGACAAGCGCTGGTTCTGCCCGGAATGGCCCGAGGAGTACGGCGGTGCGGGCTTGAGCGAAGAGCAACTGGCGGTCCTTGAGAGCGAAATGCGCAGGCTCAAGTGTCGTCCGCCCCAGATCAACCTGGGCATCTGGATGCTTGGGCCGGTGCTGCTGGCATTTGGCAGTGAGGAGCAGAAGCGGACGTTATTGCCGCCCATGGCCCGGGGTGAAGTGCGCTGGTGTCAGGGCTTTTCTGAGCCTAACGCGGGTTCCGACCTTGCCAGCCTGAAAATGGCGGCCCGTGATGCTGGCGACCACTTTGTCGTTGATGGCAGCAAGATCTGGACGTCCTACGGCGATAAATCCGATTGGATGTACGCTCTGGTACGAACCAACCCCACGGTGCCCAAGCATGAAGGTATCAGCCTGATCGTGCTGGATATGCGCAGCCCTGGGGTCAAGGCGGTACCGATTGACCTGATCAGCGGCAAATCGGCGTTCTGCCAGGTGTTCTTCGATGGGGTGAAGGTGCCCAAGCAGCAACTGATCGGCCCCTTGGATGGCGGCTGGAACCTGGGCAAGTACCTGCTGCAGCACGAACGCAAGGCCATGTCGAAGTTTGGCGAGATCAGCCTGCCCTCGCATTTCCATTTGCTTTCGCTGCTGCGTGAATACCTGCCGCGCCCTCAAAGCCAAGGCGAACAGGCGCTGCATGCCCGTGCCGTAGCCTGCTCAATGAATGAACACGCCTATGGCCTGACGGTTCAGCGCATGACCGAAGAAGCCAGGTTCGGTGACGACGTCAGTGGCCTGATGTCGATCATGAAACTGGTGCACACCGAGCAGGAGCGCGACAAGTTCGAAGTCCTGCTCGATGCCATGGGCGGGCATGCCTTCGGCTGGCAAAGCGAGGCCTTCAGTGCCCAGCAACAGGCGATTACCCGGGCCTGGTTGAACAGCTATGCCCTGACGATTTCCGGTGGTGCCTCGGAGATCCAGCTCAATGTCATCGCCAAGCGCGTGCTTGGTCTGCCCGATGCAAAGAAAGGAGTGACGCCATGAACCTGCGCTACAGCGAAGAGCAGCGCTTGCTCGCCGACAGTGCCCGGGATTTTCTCGCGGCGCGCAGCCCGGTCGCAGCCCAGCGTCGGCTGCGCGACGAGGGCTCGGTGCTCGGTTTTGATCCGCAGCTGTGGCAAGCCGCCGTGGACCTGGGCTGGAGTGCGATTCCATTTCCGGAAAATTACGGGGGCCTGGACTTTGGCTGCATGGGGCTTGGGCCGGTGTTCGAGTCTATCGGTCACAACCTGGCGGCCACGCCCTTGCTGTCGAGCGTGGTGCTGGGTGGTTCGCTATTGCACCTGGCGGGCAACCCGCAACAGCAGGACCGCTGGCTGAATGCCCTGATCAGCGGCGAGAAACGCCTGGCCCTGGCGCTGGATGAACAGTCACGTCATAACCCGTTGGGTACGGCCCTTGAGGCGGTGGTCGAGGGTGACGGTTTCCGTTTGCGGGGTGACAAGTACTGGGTGGTCGACGGGGTTGGCGCCGATGCGTACCTGCTGGCTGCGCGTACCTCGGGGCATGCGGGGGAGGCACAGGGGATCAGCCTGTTCCTGGTACCTGCCGATACCCCTGGCCTGAATTGCAGCGCCTTGCCGTTGATCGACTCGCGTAACTGTGCGCGGTTACGGCTGGACGGTGTGCAACTGGGCAGTGACGCACTGTTGGGCACGCTCGGTGATGGCTGGGCCGCGCTGGACACCGCGCTGGACCGCGGTCGTGCGTGCCTGGCCGCAGAACTGTTGGGCATGGCCGAGCAACTGTTCCAGACCACCCTCGACTACCTCAAGACCCGCGTGCAATTCGACACGCCGATTGGCTCGTTCCAGGCCCTGCAACACCGTGCCGCCCAATTGTACGTCGATCTGGCCCTGGCCCGCAGCGCAGTCATGGCCGGGCTGGCGGCCCTGGACGACGCCAGCCTCAGTGTCGCCGAACGTGGCCGACTGGTCAGCCTGGCGAAGTGGAAGGCCGGTGATACGGCAATCAAGGTCAGCAATGAAGCCGTACAGATGCACGGTGGCATCGGGGTCACCGATGAACTGGATGTCGGCCTTTACCTCAAGCGTGTGCGCGTTGCCCAGGCCTGTTTGGGCGACCGGGATTTTCATTGCGAACGCTATTCGGCCCTCGACGAGGCCTGCGCCTGAAGGCGCGACGTCTCGGTTGCCCTGGAGAACGACACATGAGCATTGAACGATGGCAAACCGCCTGGCAGCAATTGATTGCACCGGGCTCGCCTTTTGAAGTGGTAAGCCCGGCGGAGGGTGGTGCACGTTTTTTTCGGCACACCGCACACAACCTGGTGGAAGCAATTGATGCCGGTCGTGTGCACGGTGAGCGCGAGTTCCTGGTGTGGCAAGCACAGCGGCTGACCTTTGCCGAGTACTTCGATCAGGTTGACCGGCTGGCGGGGCAAATGGTCGCCTGTTTTGACCTGCGCCCCGGCGAGCGGGTTGCCATTGCCATGCGCAATCAGCCGGCCTGGCTGGTGGCATTCGCCGCGATCCAGCGATGCGGCGCGGTGTGTGTACCGCTCAATAGCTGGGGGCTGCGTGACGAGTTGCTGCATGGCATGCAAGACAGCGGTGCCCGCGTGCTGCTGTGCGATGAACCGCGGCTGAGCGTGCTGCAAGACGACCTGGCCGGCGACCAGTTGCCAACGATCGTTGTGGGAACGGAACGTCAGGTACAGCTGCCCGAGTACTGTCTTCGCTATGAAGACCTGTTGGCCGACGCGCGCTTGCCTGTTCCAGTGGTGAATATTGACCCTGATGCACCGGCACTGATCCTCTACACCTCCGGTACTACCAGCCGGGCCAAGGGCGTGGTGTCCAGCCACCGAGCGATCTGCCAGGCCCTGGCCGCACTGGAGTTCCAGAGCGCATTCTGCGCGCTGAGCTCACCTGAGCTCATCAGTGGGGTGATCCAGAGCGGCTACCCACCCACCACCCTGATGGCGGTTCCATTGTTCCATGTCAGCGGGTTGCATGCGCAGTTCCTTTCGGCAATGCGCAGTGGCCGGCGCTTGCTGCTGATGTACAAGTGGGACGTCGAACGCGCCCTCGATCTGATCAGTGAGGAGCACTGTACCCAGTTCAGCGGCGCACCGGTCATGATGCAGCAATTGCTCGCATCGCCACGCTTTGGCTCCGAGCAGACCGCCAGCCTGTTCGGGCTGGGCCTTGGGGGTGGTGCGTCCTCCAGTGGTTTACTGGCCGAGATGATCGCACGCAAGCCCGAGGCCATTTGTGGCAGCGGTTACGGCCTGACGGAAAGCAACGGCATCGGCGCGGCTATTGGGGGCGATCAGTTCGTCTACAAACCGGCAACGGCCGGTTGGCCATTGCCGATTGTCGATGTGCGCATTGGCGACGACCCGCAGCAGCCGTTGCCCAACGGTTCCAGTGGTTTGATCTGGCTGCGTTCGCCAACCCTGATGAGCGGCTATTGGAACCTGCCGCAGGCCAGCACTGAGGCCTTGCGCGACGGGTGGCTCGACACGGGGGATATCGGCTACCTGGACGAGGAGGGGTTTCTTTGCATTACCGGGCGGCTCAAGGACCTGATCAACCGCGGTGGCGAGAAAATCTCGGCGGCCGAAATTGAAGCCTGTGTCAGTGAAATGCCCGGTGTTGACGAGGCGGCGGCATTTGCCATCCCCGATCCGGTACTGGGTGAAGCCGTGGCGTTGGTCATTCACGGCAATACCGGGCAGATGCCCGACCAAGAGCACGTCTGTGCATTCATTGCCCAGCGGCTGGCGGGCTACAAGGTCCCGGCGCGGGTGTACTCGCAGGCTGAGCCACTGCCACGCAACGCCACCGGCAAAGTGCTCAAGAGCGCGCTGAAAGAAAGGTGGAAGCACCTTGATTTTTAGTCTTTCCGGACGATGTTGGCGCCGTCAGAACACGAACAATAGGCCCATACCCGCAAGCCTTATCAGCGAAGGAGGCAATACATGAAAATAACAAGAACAGGTGTCATGCTCGCAGCCGCATTAACCGCCAATGCCGGGACTATCGGTAGCGCATACGCCGAGGTGTCGCCTCAGGAAGCCGCCAAGCTGGGCAAGGAACTGACCTGCGTCGGTGCCGAGCAGGCCGGTAATGCTGCAGGAACCATTCCCCCGTACACCGGCAAATACCTGGGTGAGGTCCCCGGCTGGAATCACGTGAAGTTCTCGGGTGACCAACCTGTGGACCCTTACGCGTCGGAGAAGCCGATCCTGGTGATCACCGCACAGAACATGAGCCAGTACGAGGCGCACCTGACCGAAGGCCAGAAAGCCCTGCTGAAGAAGTACCCGACCACCTACAAGATGAACGTCTACCCTGGGCATCGGGATTTCCGTTACCCCGATTATGTGTGCCGGCGGGCGATGCAGAATGCGCTGACTGCCAAGCTGGTCAATGACGGCCTTGGCATTGAAGGGCTCGGCCAGATACCGTTCCCGATTCCGAAAAATGGCATGGAAGTGCTTTGGAACCATCAGTTGCCGGCGCGCGCCTACACCGAGGAAAAGATCAGCGACCTGGCGTCCGTATTGCCCAACGGCAGTATCGGTTGGGGCCGTGCCCATGCGCGCAACCTGTCGCAGGCCAACTCGCCAACGGTCGAACCCAAGACCGAAAACAAAGTTCAGGCGATGAGTTACAACACTACGCTGAAACCGGCCCGTGATAACGGCGTGATCAGCATTGCCCATGAACCCTACAACTTCGCCACTGAATCCCGCCAGGCCTGGAGCTATAGCCCGTCGACCCGACGCGTCCGGCAAATGCCGGGCTACGGCTATGACCAACCGATGATCGGCACCAACGGGACCATGACGGTCGATGAGGACCGCTTGTTCAACGGCGCGCCGGAACGCTACACCTGGAAACTGATTGGCAAGCGTGAAATCTACAGCCCGGCCAACGCGTTCAAACCGAATGCGGGGAACATCAAGTACGCTGACATGCTCACGCCCAACCACCCCAATCCTGAGTTCATGCGTTATGAGCTGCGGCGTGTCTGGGTGGTGGAGGCTGACCTGAAGGAAGGCTATCGCCACGTCTATGGCAAGCGGGTGCTGTTCATTGACGAAGACACCTGGAACGCGGTCATGGCCGATAACTACGATGCCCGTGGGCAGCTGTGGAAGCATGCAATGATCAACTACTACTACCATCCGGACATGAGCGGCTGGCAGGCAGGTTCACAGTTTTTCATGGACTTGAACTCGGGCCAGTACACCGGCTACGGGATGACCAACGAGGCGAAGAAGGGGCCGATCCTCAACGAGAGCAAGTTCACGCCGGACATGTACACGTCCGACGCGGCGCGGGCTATCGGTCGCTGATCGTTACACTGTAGTGGCTGCACCTTGAAGCCCTGCCGGTCTCCGGCAGGGCTTTTTTCTGTCGGCGCAGACGCCAGCGTTACGCCATCGGCGTACACAACTCCACAAGCAAGCCATCGGGACAGCGCAGGTACGACACGGTTTGCCCCCAGGGCTTTTGCTCGGGGGCCTTGAGCTCGGTTGCTCCGCAGGCCAGTGCCTGGGCGTGGGCGACCTCGACAGTATCGGTGGCGAGTGCGATTTCCATGCCCAGCGGCCGGGCTGATTCAGCTGCCACTACCAGCCCCTCTGGCAGGTTGGCCTGGCCCAGCGCCCGTGAAGCGAAAGCCAGGGTGGTGGCACCGGTGTCCAGTTCGCCATAGTCGCCAGACTCATGCAAAAAGCGCCGGTTAATGCCAAAGGCCTGTTCAAAGAACGCCAGCGATGAGGCGACATCGGGTACGTAAAGAATGGTGTAGGCAAATTTCATGGGCAGTCCCTGACCTTGAGTTGATCCAGTTGATGTGTGTACACGTTTTCAGCGGGCCTTTGGCGCCGCGGTTTTCTTCGGACGTTTGGCGCTGCTCGATGGTTTACGCGCTGCGGCCTTGCGTTTCTTTTTCCAGGGGGCGCTGCTACCCCCGGCTGGAACTGCCGGGCCGCTGATGTTCAGGCTGAGCCCGGCACATCGCTCGACCTGCTTGCTCATCCATGCCGATTGCTTGGCAACGAACGCCTCCAGGCTCATCTCGCCGGTTTGCACCATGTCCAGTGCCTGCTCCCAGATAGCCGTAGTGCCTGGGTCGGCAATGGCCCGAGGTACGGCGTCGATCAGGCTGCAGGCAGCCGGGGTGGCCGACAACGCCTTGCCGTTCTTTACCAGGTAGCCTCGGTCGAGCAAGCCCTGGATGATTCCGGCACGGGTTGCCTCGGTACCAATACCAGTGGTGTCCTTGAGCTTTTGCTTGAGCCGTGGATCGTCGACCAGTTTGGCGACGTTCTTCATGGCCTTGATCAGGTCGCCCTCGGTGAACGGTTTGGGCGGCTGGGTCCAGAGGTCCTTGAGATTGACCCCGGCCACGGCGCAGTGCTGGCCTTTGCTCAGTGCCGGCAACACCTGCGCTGCCGGCGCTTCGCGACCTTTGCCTGGGGTCAGGGCTTCGGGTAGGGCGCGGCGCCAGCCGGGTTCGACGATACGCTTGCCAACGGCGCGCAGTGCCTGACCGGCACAGTCGAAGTCGGCCTCGGTGCGGTCGTATTCGTGATTGGGCAGAAACTGCGCCAGGTAGCGTGCGCGGATCAGGCTGAACACCGCCTTGTGCTTGCTCGGCAGGCGCCCCAGGTCGATGGCCGCAGCGGTAGGGATGATGCCGTGGTGGGCGCTGACCTTGGCATCGTTCCAGGCGCGTGAGCGGCGTTGCGGCTCCAGATAGGGTTGCAGTGCGGCCAGGCTGGCGTCGGCCCGGCCCAGTGCGGCGAGAATGGCCGGGGCCTCGCTGTGCTGGCTCAGCGGCAGGTAGCCACAGTCACTGCGTGGGTAGGTGATGACCTTGTAGGTTTCATACAGCGCCTGGGCGATGTCGAGGGTTTCCTGGGCGCCCAGGCCCAGCTTTTTCGAGCAGAGCTCCTGCAGGGTGCCGAGGTCGAAGGGCAACGGGGCAGCCTCGCGTACCCGCTCCGTGCTCACGTTCACCACCTCAGCGCTGGCAGCGCCGCCAATGGCCTCGGCGGCTTGCTGTGCCAGTACCGGATTGAGGCAGCGGCCCTGATCGTCACAGGCGTCTTCCGGGGCGCGCCACTGCGCGGTAAAGCTCGCATTGGCGCTGCTTAGCGTCACCTCGATGGCCCAGAACGGTACCGGCACGAAGTCGGCGATGCTGCGGTCGCGGTCGACCACAAGGCGCAGGGTAGGGGTTTGCACCCGGCCAACCGGCAACACCCCCTGGTACCCGGAACGGCGGCCGAGCAGGGTGAACAGGCGACTCATGTTCATGCCGATCAGCCAGTCGGCCCGTGAGCGACCCAGGGCCGAGTGGTAGAGGCTGAACGTAGCGGCACCGGGCTTGAGCGCTGCCAGCGCCTTGCGGATCGAGGCATCGTCGAGTGCCGATAACCACAGGCGCTGAATCGGCCCACGGTAGCGGCAGTGCTCGACCAGTTCACGGGCGATCATTTCACCTTCGCGGTCGGCGTCGGTAGCGATGACCAGTTCACGGGCTTCGCCCAGCAGGCGTTTCACCGCCTTGAACTGGCTGGCGGTTTTCGGTTTGACCAGCATCTTCCACTGCTGCGGCACGATGGGCAGGTCTTCCAGTACCCAGCGTTTATAGCGGGCATCGTAGGCGTCAGGTGGTGCGGTTTCCAGCAGGTGACCGATGCACCAGGTTACGCAGAGGTCGTTGCCGACCCAGCAGCCATCACCGCGCCGGTTGGCGCCGAGGACTTTGGCGATGTCCTTGGCCTGGGAGGGTTTTTCGCAGAGAAAGAGGCGCATGGCCGATGATGAGTCTGGCGGCTATAGAAGTTGCATAGCATGCGCAGGGTGGCGGCGAGAGGCAAGCATTATCTGTATGGATGTACAGTCAATTGTGTCTGCGGGTTTGCCAGGGGCTGGGCAATCCGCGGGTGCGGTCTTGCCAGCTGCCTGATCCTCGCAGGTTGTGGGAGTGAGCCTTGCCCACCAGTAGCAACCCTGCTAACGCTAAAAAAACCGACTCAGCCTTGTGCAGAGGCCTTCAGCGCCTGCGCCAGGTCGGCCAGGATGTCGTCGCTGTGCTCGATGCCAATGGACAGGCGCACCATGTCACGTGGCACTCCGGCCTTCTCCAGTTCTTCGTCGTTCAACTGGCGGTGGGTCGTGGAGGCCGGGTGGCAGGCCAGCGATTTGGCGTCGCCAATGTTCACCAGGCGTACCACCAGTTTCAGCGCATCGATGAAGCGCGCCCCGGCTTCCTGGCCGCCCTTGATGCCGAACGAGAGGATCGACGCCGGCTTGCCACCGGTGTAGCGCACGGCCAGCTCATGCTCGGGATGGTCCGGCAGGCCGGCGTATTTCACCCAAGCGACCTGTTCATGCTCACGCAGGTAGTTCGCCACTTTCAGGGCGTTCTCGGTATGGCGCTCCATGCGCAGGGCCAGTGTTTCCAGGCCTTGCAGGATCAGGAAGGCGTTGAACGGCGACAATGCCGCGCCGGTGTTGCGCAGGGGTACCACGCGGCAGCGGCCGATAAAGGCTGCCGGGCCGAAGGCTTCGGTGTAGGTGACGCCGTGGTAGGACGGGTCAGGTGTGTTGAGCAGGGCAAAACGCTGCTTGTGTTCAGCCCAGGGGAAGTTGCCAGAGTCGATCACGATGCCGCCGATGCTGGTGCCGTGGCCACCGATGTACTTGGTCAGCGAGTGCACGACGATGTCGGCACCGTGCTCGAACGGGCGGCACAGGATCGGGGTGGCGACGGTGTTGTCGACGATCAGCGGTACGCCATGGCGGTGCGCGGCGTCGGCCAGTGCCTGGAGGTCGACGATGTTGCCCGCCGGGTTGCCGATGGACTCGCAGAACACCGCCTTGGTCTTGTCGTCGATCAGTGCCTCGAGCGCGGCAATGTCGTCATGGGCGGCGAAGCGGGTCTGGATGCCGAAGCGCGGCAGGGTGTGGGCCAGCAGGTTGTAGGTGCCGCCGTACAGTTTGGCCACCGAGACGATGTTGTCGCCGGCCTCGGCCACGGTCTGGATGGCGTAGGTGATGGCAGCCATGCCCGAAGCCACGGCCAGTGCGCCGACGCCACCTTCAAGCGCGGCCATGCGTTTTTCCAGGACGTCGTTGGTGGGGTTCATGATCCGCGAGTAGATATTGCCAGCCACCTTCAGGTCGAACAGGTCGGCACCGTGCTGGGTGTCGTCAAAGGCGAAGGAGGTGGTCTGGTAGATCGGTACGGCAACAGCCTTCGTGGTTGGATCGGGGCTGAAGCCCGCGTGAATGGCTAAGGTTTCCAGCTTCATACAGTCGTTCCCTGAGCGTTCGGTTGGAGGAACGTGAGCATGGGCCGCAGTGTCTGCGTCGGTCAAGAGCCGCCAGGCCTGCTGAAACGCTCCTCCTGCGACTCACTCGCCTGGTGTGTGCATGCCCGCGCGTCTGAGCAGTTGCCTGCAGCGCTCAGACAAGTGCAGCACGCGCAGGTGCTTGCCGGCATTGGCATAGCGTTCGCGCAGTGTTTTCAGCGCGGCGATTGCCGAGTAGTCGACAAAGCTCAGGTGGCGGCAATCGAGCGTCACCTGGGCCGGGTCGTTGGCCGGGTCGAACTGGTTCAGGAACTGGGTGGTCGAGGCGAAGAACAGCGTGCCATGCAATTGATAGCGCTTGCTGCCATCGGCTTCCAGATGGCCGTCTGCGTAAAGCTCGCGGGCTTGCTGCCAGGCAAAGTTCAGGGCGGCAATGATGATCCCGCACAGCACGGCGGTGGCCAGGTCGGTGAACACCGTGATGACGGTCACCGAGATGATCACCAGTACGTCGTTCAAGGGCACTTTGTTGAACACCCGCAGCGAGGCCCAGGCGAAGGTCTGTTGCGAGACCACGAACATCACCCCGACCAGCGCGGCCAGCGGGATGCGCTCGATCAGCGGCGAGAGAAACAGCACGAACAGCAGGATCATCACCCCAGCGATCACGCCCGAGAGGCGACCACGGCCACCGGAGCTTAGGTTGATCACCGTTTGGCCGATCATCGCGCATCCACCCATGCCGCCGAACAGCCCTGAAACCATGTTGGCTGCACCCAGTGCGACGCACTCGCGATCCGGGTAGCCACGGGTTTCGGTGATTTCATCGGTGAGGTTCAGTGTCAGCAGGGTTTCCAGCAGGCCGATCAAGGCCATCAAAATCGCATAAGGGGCGACGATGCCGAGGGTTTCAAGGTTCCAGGGTAGCTGGGGCAGCGCAAATACTGGCAGGCCGCCGGCAATATGGGCCATGTCGCCCAAGGTGCGGGTCGGCAGGTCAAGCAGGTACACCGCAAGGCCGACACCCAGAATTGCAACCAGCGCCGGTGGCACTGCGCGGGTGAGGCGCGGCAGCAGGTAGACGATGGCCATCGTCAGCGTAACCAGCCCGATCATCAGGTAGAGCGGGGCACCACTGAGCCAGGCCTCTGCGCTTTTGAAATGCTCCAGTTGGGCAAGGGCAATGATGATGGCCAGGCCATTGACGAACCCCAGCATTACCGAGTGCGGCACCATGCGCACCAGTTTGCCCAGCCGCAGCAGGCCGAAGGCGACCATGATCAGCCCACCCAGCAGTACCGTGGCGAGCAGGTACTGCACGCCGTGTTGCACCACCAGCGCCACGATCACCACCGCCATCGATCCGGCAGCGCCGGAAATCATGCCTGGTCGCCCACCGAACAGGGCGGTCAAGGTGCAGATAATGAACGCACCGTACAACCCCATCAGCGGGTTGAGGTGCGCGACCAGCGCGAAGGCGATGCATTCGGGCAGCAGGGCGAAGGACGTGGTAAGGCCGGCCAGGGCCTCGGCGCGTAGGCGAATGGGTTTCATGGGGTACCTGAAAAAAACCGACCGGCGAAAGCGGTCGCGGTCAACGGTGTTGGCAAAAAGGGGAGCGGATCTTACGCAATTGGAAATGTCACGGCCAGCCCGCTGGTTGGCCGTGTTGTCTTGAGTGCCGCGTACCGTGGCGGCTAGCCCTGTTTCTTGATAATCACGTCGGTTATGCTGGCTGGCGCTTCTGAATAGCGAATGAACTCCATCGAGTAACTGGCCCGGCCCTGGGACATTGAGCGCATGTCGGTGGAGTAGCCGAACATTTCTCCCAGTGGCACTTCGGCACGCACCACCTTGCCCGCCGGGCTGTCGTCCATGCCCTGGATCACGCCACGCCGACGGTTGAGGTCGCCCATCACATCACCCATGTATTCTTCCGGCGTGACCACTTCGACTTTCATCACCGGCTCCAGCAGCACTGCACCGCCTTTTTGCGAAAGTTGCTTGGTGGCCATCGACGCGGCGATCTTGAAGGCCATCTCGTTGGAGTCGACGTCGTGGTACGAGCCGTCGAACACCGCCGCTTTCAGGCCAATCAGCGGGTAGCCGGCCAGTACGCCGTTCTGCATCTGTTCTTCGATGCCTTTCTGGATGGCCGGGATGTACTCACGGGGGATGACTCCACCGACCACTTCACTGGTGAATTCCAGGCCTTCCTTGCCTTCATCGCTTGGCGAAAAGCGAATCCAGCAATGACCGAACTGGCCGCGACCGCCCGACTGGCGGACAAACTTGCCTTCGATCTCGCAGGTATTGCGGATTTTCTCGCGGTAGGCCACCTGGGGTTTGCCGATGTTGGCATCGACGCCGAACTCGCGTTTCATTCGGTCGACGATGATGTCCAGGTGCAACTCACCCATGCCGGAAATGATGGTCTGTGCGGTTTCCTCGTCGGTCTTGACCCGGAACGACGGGTCTTCCTGGGCGAGTTTGCTCAAGGCGATGCCCATTTTTTCCTGATCGGCTTTGGTCTTGGGCTCCACGGCCACCGAGATCACCGGGTCGGGGAAGTCCATGCGCTCAAGGATAATGGGCTTGTTGATGTCGCACAGGGTATCGCCGGTGGTGACATCCTTCATGCCGATCAGTGCGGCGATGTCGCCTGCGCACACGGCCTTGATCTCGGCACGCTGGTTGGCGTGCATCTGCACCATACGCCCGACCCGTTCCTTCTTGCCCTTGACCGAGTTGAGTACCGCATCACCTGAGGACAATACCCCGGAGTAGACCCGGACAAAGGTCAAGGTACCCACGAACGGGTCGGTGGCGATCTTGAAGGCCAGGGCCGAGAAGGGCTCGTTGTCGTCGGCGTGACGCTCCAGGTGTTTGTCTTCGTGTTGCGGGTCGGTGCCGTTGATGGCCGGGATTTCCGAAGGGGCCGGCAGGTAGTCGATCACCGCGTCGAGCATCAGCGGCACCCCCTTGTTCTTGAACGACGAACCGAGGATCGTCGGCACGATCTGGTTGTCCAGGGTACGCTGACGCAATCCTGCCTTGATTTGCGCCGTACTCAGTTCGACACCGTCCAGGTACAGGCTCATCAACTCGTCGTTGGCTTCGGCGGCGGCTTCGATCATGTGGGCACGCCATTCTTCTGCCAGTGGCCGCAGCGCGTCGGGGATTTCCTCCTCGCGGTAGCTGGTGCCCTGGTCATCGTCGTTCCAGTAGATCGCTTTCATCTTCACCAGGTCGATCTGCCCGACAAAGTGCTCCTCGGCGCCGATGGCCAGTTGAATCGGCACCGGGTGGTGCCCCAGGCGCTTGTCGATCTGTCTCACCACCCGCAGAAAGTCGGCGCCCTGGCGGTCCATCTTGTTGATGTAGGCCAGGCGAGGCACCTTGTATTTGTTGGCCTGGCGCCAGACGGTTTCAGACTGCGGCTCGACGCCGTCGGCGCCGCTGAAGACCACCACCGCACCGTCGAGCACGCGCAGCGAGCGTTCGACTTCAATGGTGAAGTCAACGTGGCCGGGGGTGTCGATGATGTTGAAGCGGTACTTGTTCGGGAACTGCTTGGTCGAGCCTTGCCAGAAAGCCGTGGTGGCTGCCGAGGTGATGGTGATGCCGCGCTCCTGCTCCTGGGCCATCCAGTCCATGGTCGCGGCGCCGTCATGCACCTCGCCCATTTTATAGTTGACCCCGGTGTAGAACAGGATGCGTTCGGTGGTTGTGGTCTTGCCGGCGTCTACGTGCGCAACGATGCCAATGTTGCGGTAGAGCTCGATGGGAGTGGTGCGCGCCATGATGGGTCACCTGTACGTGTGCGTGCTGGGTATTCCCAAAGTAGCAGAACAATCGACACTCGGCGGGCGCCACCCGGACATACGGCGCCTGTCAGACCTCAACCTTGTAGTTCAACCCCAGCTCATCTCCCGGTAGGCCGCGAATACCCCAGTTCTCCCGCGGGGTTTCAGACAGGGTAATTTCCACATCCTGGGCGCTGATACCGGTGCGTTCGCCGATGTACAGGAACAACAGGCGAATGAGTGCTTTCTTCGCCTGTACCGAACGGCCCTCGAACAGGCTGATCTCAATGATGGTGTACTGGTGTGAGCGGTCGTCGGGGTAGAGGAAATCCGCCGGGTCCAGCGCAATGAAACGTTGGAAACGTTTCTCGACCGGATACGCCAGTGCAGCCATCACTGCGGCATGAATCGCCTCCGACAGTCCTGTGCGGTGGCGCTCCAGTGTCGAGCGCAGGCCATAGACCTTTATTTGTGCCATGGGTAGTCCATCCTTGGAAATGTGCAGGGTCAGATTGTGGTGCTGGTTGCGAGGTAAAGGTCCTTTTGCCACTGCGCAAAGCGTTCATCCAGGCGTGGTTTCAGCCTGTCGAAGTTGTCCCAGGTGTCGGCCACACTGCTGGGGCGATCACCCTTTGTCGCCAGCAGGTCCTGGCAGTCGGCGGCAAACTGGCCGTTCTCGATGGCCAGGTAGTGGGCGACGAAGGCATTGCCCTGGCGGTTGAGGTCTTCAGCGTTGAGCCTGCTGTCGCAGCACTGGCGAAAGAACAGGCCGGGCGTGAGGGTACGTTCAACCAGCGAATTGATCTCGTAGTCGAAGTCTGCCTGAAAGTTACGGCTGGTCAGGGACCGTTGCACGGCCCAGGCGACGAACAGGGCGGTGTGGGGCAGTGTGGCAAGGGCTCGCAAGGAGGCGTCATCGTACGTCATGGGGCTCATCCTTTTTTGAATCATTATTCTTCCAGGGCAGTTAGCCTACACCACAACGCTGCCTGCTCGCAGCCAAGGCCCCATGTATCACTATGACGAGTAGGGGTGGGCAGGCGCAGTGCTTGCAGGCGGATGCCTGGACGCGGGTCCGCGAGCTGCGGGTTCAGGTGGCACGAAACTCCCAGACAATCTCTACCACACGCACCGCCAACAGCATGTAGACCAGGCACAGAATGACCTGCAGGAGCAGCGGATGGCGGGCCTTGGACAGCTTGCGCAGGCCGTCGGCCATGTTCAGCAGCATCAGAAAAACGGCCAGCGCTATCAGCCCGACGCCGGCCATGTGCGCTGCGAACAGGCCGAAATACACTTGGCCATCACCGGTGAGCGTGCTGCTGCCAGCCGCCAGCAGCAGCGAGCACATGAGAAAGTTGCGCAGGTTGTCGAAGACGTCCTTGTTCAGCCCATTGTCCAGCAGACGGCAGATGTGGCGCAGCAGTTCAGCCATGGCAAGGCTCCGCGAGGTGGCGAGGGTGCCTTGAGTATGGCTGCTGTTTCAGAACACCTGGCGCAGTAACCAGTACAGGCTACCCGACAACACAATCGCCGCCGGCAGGGTCAGCACCCAGGCCATCAGCAGGTTGGCGATGGTCCGTAGCTGCAGGCCCGAGCCATTGGCGGTCATGGTGCCGGCCACGCCAGAGGACAGCACATGGGTGGTCGAAACGGGCAAGCCGTACAGGTCTGCCGCACCAATGGTGAACATCGCGACCAGTTCGGCGCTGGCGCCCTGGGCGTAGGTCAGGTGGGTCTTGCCGATTTTCTCGCCGACGGTCACCACGATCCGCCGCCAACCGACCATGGTGCCCAGCCCGAGGGCGATGGCCACGGCAACCTTCACCCAGAGGGGAATGTAGTGCGTGGCATCGTCGATCTGCCGTTTGAAGTCTTGCAGGGTGGCCTGGGTCGCCGGATCAAAGTGGATCAGCTTCTGCTTGTCCATCAGGCGAATGGCTTCGCTGGTCAGGTACATGTCGTTGCGCACATTGGCCATGGCCTCGGCCGGTACGCCGGCAAAGGAGCCATATCCCTTGACCTCTTGGCCAATCAGGCCGGCGAGCGCGGCCAGGGCGGGTAGCAGATCGGCATTTGCCTGCTGGCTGCGAATGAAGGTGGTCAGGGTCTGTCGCGGATCGTCGGGTGCCGGCTGTGGTGCCGTGCGCACCAGCGCCTGTTGGGTGGCCTCGGCCACGAAGGCGAATTGCACGGATTGTTCAGCGGGCATGGTGCGGTTCAGTGCATAGGCCATCGGCAGGGTTCCGACCAGAATCAGCATGATCAGCCCCATGCCTTTTTGCCCGTCGTTGGAGCCATGGGCGAAGGACACACCGGTACAGGTCAGGATCAGCATCCCGCGAATCCACCAGGGCGGTGGTGCGTTGCCGACGGGCGCCTGGTACAGCGCCTTGCGCTTGACCAACAGGCGCAAGGTCAGCAGCAACAAGGCGGCGCAGACAAAACCGACCACCGGTGACAACAGCAACGAGTAGCCGACCTTGCTGGCCTGGGTCCAGTCTATGCCGCTGGTGCCGTTGCGACCGTGCATCAGGGCATTGGTCACGCCAACGCCGATGATTGAGCCGATCAAGGTGTGTGACGATGAAGCCGGCAGCCCCAGCCACCAGGTTCCCAGGTTCCAGACAATCGCCGACAGTAGCAGGGCGAAGACCATCGAGAAGCCGGCCGACGAGCCGACTTGCAGGATCAGTTCCACCGGCAGCAACGCGACGATACCGAAGGCTACTGCGCCACTTGAGAACAGTACGCCGAGAAAATTCCAGCAGCCCGACCAGATCACGGCGAACGAGGCCGGGAGCGAATGGGTATAGATGACCGTGGCCACCGCGTTGGCGGTATCGTGGAAACCGTTGACGAATTCGAACCCCAGAGCGATTACCAGGGCTACGCCCAGCAGGACAAAGGGTGTCCAGGTGGTAATCACCGTGCCACTGGCACTGACATCGCGAAACAGGCTCCAGGCGGTGTACACCAACCCGGCCAGCAACAAGGAGAAAAACAGGGTCAGCGTGGCGCGGCTGGGAGTTTGGCTAACGCTTGAAAGTGCAGAGCGTGTCGCCAGTGTCGGGGTGGTCATGAGAAGGGGTCCAGGTAGCGTTTGCCATGAAGTAACGAGCCGTGCGTGACCAGCATAGAAACAAACAGTGATGGCGATCTGATCTTGATCAAGTAAACCTGTAAGTGCGTACGTTTTACTGACAAGCGTTGTATCGTCCACAGCGTCCGTACAGGCGCTGATACGCTGTTGATCCCTTCGTCGGCAAGGCCGGCATTTTTGGTTGATCGTTTAATGACCCTGCAACTGATTCGCGCTACTGACCAGCACTTGCCTTTTGCTCGCGCGCTGACGTGCGACAACATGCTGCCGTATTACCGGGAGTACGACCTCCTGTGGATGGATGAAGCCTTTGATCAAGCCTGGACCTGGCGTGAGCAATGGCTGATCGTCGAGGGCGAGCAGATACTGGGTTTTTGCAGCCTGAGCCAGGATGCCCGGGCGCTGTTCATTCGCGAGCTGCAGGTGATTGCAAGCGCCCGGGGGCAGGGCGTCGGCTCCTGGGCGTTGGAGCAGTTGGCGGTCTGGGCGGCAGCGCGGCGCCTGCCGTTGTTGCGCCTGACCGTATTCAAGAGCAACCCGGCGCAGGGGTTGTACCGGCGCCGGGGCTTTGAAGCGGTGGGTGAGGACGATTGCTTTGTGCGCATGCAGCGCGTTATTGCACGGCAGCCACCTGGCTGACGCGAATCACCTGGTGCTGACGCAGGGTGGCGTCGAGCAGCAGGCTCTGTACGGGCAGCAAATCGCCGATCAACAGGTTCTGTAGCAGGGGTGTACCGTTGAAGCGGTTAGGCCCCAGGTCCACCTGGTTCAAGCCTTCGACCCGCACCACCGCCTTGCCGACCTGGCCCAGGGTGTTGCCGCTAAGGATCAACGGGCCGGGCAGGGCGCTGGCATTGCGCAGGCTGACGGCATATTCCGGGGTGTTGCCAATACGGTTGTTGATCAGCGTTGCCGCGGCGACTTCACTGGCATCTATCGCGCTACCCTGGCTGCTGCCGATCAGGTTGTCGTCAATCAGCAACGGTGCAGTGCCCGTGGGTTGCAGGCTGCGCAGCAGGATACCGTTGCCCCGGCTGGCGCCGATGCGGTTGCGGCTCAGTACGAGCGCACCGTGTTGTTCGCTGACCTCGATGGCAGCCTTGTTGGCGCCAAGGATCAGGTTGCCCTCGACCAGCGCCCGGGTGTTGCCACGCAGGCGGATGGCGCTGTTGTTGTCGACGCCGCGGATCTGGTTCTGGCTGATCAGCGCCTGACTGTCGCGGATGTCCAGGGCGTATTGCTGTGATTGTTCAAAGCGATTGCTGTCGAACTGAGCCAGGGTATGTTGCAGCTCTACTGCACTGAGTTCGTTGAACTGGCTGTTACGCACCAGCAGCGTCGCCGGTCGGCTGTTGGCGGGTTGCTGCACGCTCAGGGCGGTACTCAGGCCACGCGACAGGTTGGCGTTGTAGCCCAGGCGGTTGAGGGTCGAGTTCAGCACCTGGGTGTGGCTGCCAGCCCAGGCCACCACAAATGGCCGCCAGGCCCGGTCAGTGCTGCCTGGTTTGTCGCCCGCGACGCTCTCCAGGCGAGACTGGTTCAGGCCCAGCCAGCCCTGGTTGATCAGCGCAGTACCGGAGTAGCTGTACAGGTACAGGCTGGTGCCTTCGAGCACCAGGCCACCGTCGCTGGCGATCATCAGTGGGTAGCTGAGCAGGTAGCCGTCCTTGTAGCGCTTGAGGATGCGCTCGTCCTTGAGGGCGTCATGCAGTTGCGCAAGGGTAACGCTGCCACTGCGAATCAGGACTGCGTTGGGGTGGTGCGCCTGATAGCCGGCAATGGCACGGAACAGGCCGTTGTTGACGAACGGCTCGAACGGCCAGCTACCGCCCTGGGAAGAGAACATTGGTTGCAGGCTGACACTGCCGCGTCCGGCAGGGCGCGGGCGTTCAGGCATGTGCATCTGCACAGCCTCACGGGCCTGGGCCTGCAGCTGTTGCAGGTGTGCTTGGTGCTCTGCAGTGGCAACGGTGCTGAGTGACTGCTGCAGCGGCAGGCTCTGGCTGGCGGCGTGAGCGCTGCCAGCCAGCAACAGCGCCAGGCAGGGAAGGTAGAGGTGACGGGCAAACAAGGCCATGGCGGTTCGTCCTTGGGTTACGGCAGTTTGGGGTATAACGGCTTGAGCGGGCCGCCGAGCTGGCTGTAGTTGTCGACGTCGCCGTCTTCGCTGTCATACAGCTGACGCGCCAGGCGGTTGTCCGGGGCGCGTTGCAGGAACGGGATCAACCAGGCCAGCTTGTACGGCGCGACATCGGTCTGTGACTGGCCCTTGAGTTCCGGCAGGTTGTCGGGGTCAAGGATGCTGCGCGCGGCAAAGTTGGCCAGCAGTTCCAGGGTTTGCTGATCCTCGCTGCTCCAGGGCAGGTGGTTGGCCCGCGCCGACTCGGCCAGCAGCACCAACGGCACCAGGGCATACTGGCTGTAGGTCGCGGCCAGTTTGCTGCGCGCTACTTCCAGCGGCAGGTAGGCATAGCTGCCGTCGCTGCTACGCACGGCCTGCTGCAGGCCTCGGCGCAGGTTGCCGTCGGCCCAGTGGATGAAGTCGTCGCGCTGCACCAGCATGCCGGTCGCGGCGACTGCCCAGGCGGCCCAATGGTCATGGTTGTTGAACCAGGTGAAGTCCGGCGTCTGGCGCGGCTGGTACTCACGGATGACCAGCTCGCCAAGGCGCTCGAACCAGGCGTTTTGGGCGGGCGAGAGCTTAACCTTGCCATTGCTCGCCGCCTGGGTCAGCAGCAGGTTCGAGGCCATGGCGGCGACCGCCCATTTACGTGCGGCCATGCCGGTGCTGCTGGCGTCGGGGTTGAGCAGCGCGCCCGCCTGGGCCCAGCGCTCCAGCCACTGGTCCTGGCAGGCCAGGGCCATGTTGGCTTCTTGTGGGGTTTTGGCCCGCAGGAAGCGTTTGTTGGCGTAAATCAGCCCACCGATGAACGCTTTGACCTGCTTGCCGACCTTTTCCGTGCCAGCGTCCGGGTCGCTGCGCAAGGTCGATTTGCTGGCGTCGCTCTGGTCGTACTTGCTCTGCAGTTGCAGGTTGCCGGTGTAGGGCGGTGGCGGCTCTTTACTGCAGGCCAGGCTGCGGTAGTCGGCAATCATCGCCGACTGCGCGGTGGCCTGAGCCGGCCAGATCGAGCTGGCGGCCAGGCTACTGCCCAGGTGCAGCGCGGCGCACAGGCCAAGCCCGGCGACGCTCCAGCGTTTTACAGGCATAGTCGGGTTTCCACTTCAGTGGCAGCAGTGCCGGGTTTGGTGGGTTCAAGAAACACCGAGAGCAGGTTGGCGCCGGCGAATTCCTTGGCCTTGCTCAGTTCCAGGTAGTACTGCCCGCCGGTGACGGCTGCTTCGCGGCGGAACCAGACCTTGTCGCGGGCGCCGTTGTCGTAATAGACGATGACGTAGAAATCCTTGACGTTCTTGTCGCTGATCTTGATGTCCAGAAAGCCCTGGCCACTGCTGAGGTTCTTGCGTGCCTCACCGGCATTGCTGAGCAACTCGATGCGGTCACTGACCTTCAAGGCCGGGCGCTGCACGTGGTTGCCGAGCACTGCGGTAGAGGTCGAGCAACCGCCTTTGATCGCCGGAATCAGTTGCCGATACATGGGTTCGGATTCTAGCTGATAGTTGGCGGGCAACTCCCAGATGATCAGCTTGGGCGGCGCCTTGGGCTTGTAGTTGTCCGAGAGCAGGTATTCCAGCAGCGAGCCATCCTGGCCAACGCCTGGCAGGGCGTAGTTGAGGATGTCCACTTCCAGGTACTGCTTGAGGTAGCCGTCGAAGTTGAACTGCTTGCTCTCGTCCTCACGGGCGGCCGAGTTACTGTCACCGACCAGAATCACCTCTGGGTCCGGTGCTTCGTCGAACAGTGCGTTGGCGTCGTCGGCCATGGGGATGGTCTGGTAGCCACGCACGTACTGGAAGCCATAGTTGTTGCCGCAGATATAGCTCATCGCCAGGTTCAGGGTGCCGTCCTTGGGCACCATGACGCCAGGTTCAGTGCGGTACTGCTTTTTGCTCAGTTCGGCATAGAACGGTTGCCGGCGCACCTCGTCGGCCAGCAAGCGTGCAGTTGCCTCGGCACCACTGGGGGTCCAGTGGTGGTCACGACGAAAGAAGTACTCGCCCTTGGGCGGGGTGTGCACCAGTTGCATCATGTCGGGTACCACTGCGCCGGCACTGCGCAACTGTTGCAGGTAGCTGCTCAGGTTGCCGCTGGCCCGGGCGAAGTCGAAGCCATGCAGTTGGTCGGGATAGAGCTTGTCGCGGTGCATCAGCCCACGGGTGGGCTGGATCGCCATGGCGACATGGATACCTTGTTGGCGGAACGCAGCCATCAGCCGGGCAAACTCTGGACGCATCGGCGCCGGGATACCGAAATCGTTGGTCAGGTCGACCATCGAGCGGAACAGCCAGCGGTTTTTGCCCGGGACAATTTCACGCATCAGCTTCATGCGCCCTTCGGCGTACTTCTGCGGGTCGCTCAGGGCGGGGCAGGTCATGCACTCAAGGCTCTCGCAGGCAGCACGTTTGCCGGTTTCAGTTGCCGTGGCGGGCAGGCTGAAGCAGGCAAGGGCGGCGACAAGGCCCAGGGGGAGTAAAGTCTTCATGTGCGCGATTCATCATCCTGTTGAACAAGGGCAGTGGTCATTCACTCGCTGGGGTCAATGCTGTTGGCCAGGCTCAGGCTGCGGTAGCCGCTGCCTTGAGGCAGCAGCACGTAGCTGTAGGAGCGACCTTTCTTCAGGAACAGTTCCTCGAACCTGGCCACGTTCTGTTCCTCGACATAGGCGGCGAAGCCGATCTTGATTTCGTTGACCATGCGGCTGCCGGTCTGGTCCTTGCCCAGCGGGTCGATGATCACGTGCTTGCCGTCGACGGTTTTCAACGCCGCCTTGGCCGGCGTCAGGTTGTAGAAGGCGACCTGGGCCTTCTTCGGTTCGTTGACGTATTTGTCGGCAATCAGGGTGAGGCTTTTGCCGTCATAGACCACGGTACTGGCGGCGTTCTTGATCAATTGCGGTTCGATCGACTTGCTGCCGACCGCGATCTTGTGTGTACCGGCAGGGGTGAAACGGTAGCCGCTGAGTTGCCCGGGGGCGACCTTTTGCGGGGTTACCTTGCCGCTCAGGGTCACCTCGATGTTGCTGTTGCTCAGGTTCAATACCCGAACAAAGGCCGAGTCGGCCGGGGCCACGGCGTCATACAGGTCGGCGTTGCCTTCGGCGGCGATAACAATCGGCGCGTTGAGTACGCCAAGGGCCAGAGCGCTGGCGGCCAGGAACTGCTGCAAGGTACGGGTCATGGGGATCTTCCTTTAAAAGTGTTGGGGCTGGGCGGGGCGGCTCAGTGAACCGATCCGGTGGGCAAGCAGGGTGCGCAGCGGGAACTCCCAGACCACGGTGTCGATCTGGGGATTGGCCAGTTGGTCGCTCTGCAGGAATTGGCTCATGGCCTCGAATGGCCCGCGGGCCTCGACGGCGACACTGAGCAGGTCGCGGTTCAGTGCTTCCTTGAGGAAACCGACGAAGTTCCAGTCATCGATCTTGCTGTAGCTGGTGCCGACCAGCAGCAGGCTCTGGTGCTCCTCGGCGAACAGCTCATCGGCGTTCTGACTGGCCTTGAGGGTTTCGTAGACAGCGATCGAATTGGCACCGAACTGCGGAGCCAGGGGGCTTTGCCCGAACTGGATGTAGTTCATCAAATCGCCCTTGACGATTTTTTCCGCCACCTTGTTCGACACGTAACGTTCGTCACCGAGCAACTCAGGCCGTTGGCGGGCCAGTTCATAAGCGGCCAGGCGGGCGCCTTCCGGGCTCCAGTGGGTGTCGGACTTGAGGAACAGTTCTGGCCCTTCCAGGTGCTGCAGAAAGCTTGAACGCACCGGGGTGACGGCGATTTGTCGTGCCTGGAGCTGGCCGACGAAACGGTCATACAGGCTCACTACCCGAGGGTCGAAGGGGTGTTGGGTGTGGGCCGCATAGATGTCCAGCTTCATGGGCAACGGCAGTACGATCAGCTGCTTGTTGTGCTGTTTGAGTTGCTGCTCGACCGCGGCAATCTGTGCCAGTTGCCCCTCAATGTTGGCGTCCAGGTCGTTGGGTACGCGGTACTCCTGGTTGGTGTAGAGCCAGCCATCCTTGCCCAGCACCACACCTTTGGTGCCTTCGCCAAACAGTTGGTACTGGGCGTTGGCCCACAGTGCTACCGAGGGTTCGCGCAGGAAGAAACGCTTGTCGTAGGCCTGCTCGAACTTGCGCAGCAACTTGCCGTCGACGAACAGCGTCCAGGCGTCGCTCTGGTTTTTTGCGAAACTGAAAACGGGCGGTAGCGAGTAGATGAACATGCCCGCCAACACCAGGCAGAACAGAATGCCGTTGACCTTGCTTGCCGAGTTGAACACCGGGTACATGGCAGTCTCCTAGAACTGGAAGTACAGGAAGGGCGAGAAGGAATGCGCCGCCAGGCTGCTCAGCGCCAGGCCGAACCCGCACCACAGCAGCACGGCCTTGAGGCCGCCGACGTGGCGCATGAAGTAGTGCTCCTTGTTGCCGGCGTAGTAGCGCACGTTGTTGCTCCCGGCCAGGATCAGCCAGCACAGCGCCACGGCGGCGAAGGACATGGCCATCTTCGACGCGCCGAGGACGTACAGCTCCAGTGAGCCGAGGCCGTTGAAGCCGAACAGTGCCTGGTAGATGGCCAGGCTATGGCGCAGGTCGTTGGTGAAAAACAGCGGCATGCTGAGGATGATCAACAACGCCGTGCGCAGGTTGCGGCCCAGGTGGTAGGGCGTGGTGATCTTGGTCGCCAGGTCGAATTTGCGCTCGATCACCATGCCGAAACCGAAGAACAGCCCCCAGCAGATGAACGCGAAGCTGGCACCGTGCCAAAGGCCCGACAGCAGCATGGTGTAGACCAGTGCGGGCAGGGCTCCGGCAATGCGTTTGCGTACCAGCGGCATGTACACGTAGTCACGCAGGAAGTGCGCCAGGGTCATGTGCCAGCGGGCCCAGAACTCGGTGATGCTCTGCGAGACGTAGGGCTGGTTGAAGTTCTCCGGAAAACGAAAGCCCATCATCAGGGCCAGGCCCAGGGCCATATGGCTGTAGCCAGCGAAGTCGAAGTACAGCTGCAGGGTCGAGATCACCAGGCCGAACCAGGCATCGCTCAATTGCAGGGTGCCTTCGCTGACGAACAGCACGTTGATCGGCGCCAGTTGGTCGGCGATCAGTACTTTCATGATGAAACCGAGCATGAACCGGCACACGCCCAGCGAGAACAGCTCCAGCGAATGGGTCCGCTGGCGCAGTTGTGGGGCCAATTGGCTGTAGCGCAGGATCGGCCCGGCAACCAGGTGAGGGAACAGTGCAACGAACGCAGCAAAGTCGATGAAGTTGTTGGTCGGCGTGGCGTCCTTGCGGTAAATGTCGACGATGTAGCTCAGGGCATGGAACACATAGAAGGAGATGCCCAGCGGCAGGAAAATCGTCTCCAGGGTAAAGGTATTGATGCCCAGCGGTGCGAGCAGGGCGGCCAGCACTTCGGCGCCGAAGTTGGCGTACTTGAAGTAGCCCAGGGTCGACAGGTTGCCGATGATGCCGATCCACAACAGACGAAACGCCCAGCGTTTGTCGCCGGCATCCAGGCGCGCCTTGATGCGCAGGCCGAACCAGTAGTTCCAGTAGGTAATGGCGACGAACAACAGCAGAAAGTCCGGGCGCCACCAGGCGTAGAAGATGTAGCTGGCGGCCACGATCACCGTTGAACGCCACTGCGGCCGGGCAAGGAAGTACACGGCCAGGAACAGCGGCAGGTAAAGGAACAGAAAGACGTTGGAGGCGAAGATCATCTCGGGGCCCGTCCTTAGTAGCTGATCACGACGCCGAGCGTCAGCTGATAGTCATCGCCGGTGTCCAGCGCGTTACCTGCATTCAGGTAGCTGGCGCTGACCAGGGTGTTGACGTCCAGGTGTTTGCCGTCGATGGCCACGGGAAACATTTTCCAGTAGTAGTTCAGGTCGAGCATCTGCCCGACGGTCTTGCCACCGGTATGGGTGCCTTGGGTGATGGCCTGATTACGCGCACTGCGCTGATCACCGTCGATGCGGATCGGCAGGGTGCCTTCGGCGTCGCGCAGCTTGAGCTCGGTGAGCCTCAGGTCCAGGGCGCTGCGTGGGGTTGGCTGGGTTTCCAGGGCAAAGCCGTAGTAACTGAGGTTGCGCAGGTCCAGGCTGACGAACGAACTGGTCAGACGGGTGCTATAGGAGCCTTGGCGGGTGATACGGTCAGACTGGATGGTGTTCAGGCGAAAGCCGTCGTTATCATCGCAGGGCTTGTCGGTCAGGCCACCGCGCAATGCCAGGCGCGGGGTCCAGGGCAGGTCGTGGAAGCGCTTGCCAATCTCGCCCAGCGCCGCCCAGCCACGGGTACTGTTGCCGGTGCTGGTAATACCATTGCCGTCGGTGTTGTCGATCTTGCCATCAAGCCCGGCCAGCTCCAGGTGGTAGTCGCTGAACAGCGGGCTGACCTGCAAGTCATCGGCCTTGAAGAATAGCCCGTAGCGCATGCCCTTGAAGTCGTAGCGGTCTTCAGGGTCGTGGCCGCTGTGGTCGTCCTCATGCATCAGGCGCACGCCCGCCCAGTTACGCTCGCTCCAGCGGTAGGCATACTCACCCATCAGGTAGGTGGTGCGCTCTTCGCTGTCGGCCAGGGTGTTGACGTCACTGTTGTAGTTGTAGAACTTCTGCGCCACGGCGAGGAAGCCATGGGAAAAGGTGTCGTTGTAGTTGAAACGCAACGACTCAAGGCTGTCATCCCACCAGATCCCGTAGTCGTCAAAGTAGCGCTGGCGGCCTGCCGACAGTGAAAAACGCGGGTCGTCACCCAGCAGGTTGCGTTTGACGTAGAGCTCGCGCAGCTCGGCGTACCAGCCTTCGGGCTGCTCGCGGCCGAAGCTGTTGGCGTTTTCATTCTGCACGCTGATTGCCTGGCTGGAGTCATAGTCCAGCCACAGGCGGCCGTAGACCTGCCACTTGGCCCAGCGCTTTTCCGGTGAGTACCAGGCGAACGAGGGCTCGTAGCGCAGGCTGTAGAACATCTCGCGACTGCGGCCGACCTGGGAGTTTTCCGGGCCGTAGCCGGTTTGCACGGTGAGCTTGTTGAAGAACTCGGAGGTAATCACCGGCTCGCTGCCATCGCTGGCGGCAACCCGTACCGGTTCACTGCTGTCGGCTTCCGGGCCGGTGATTTCTTCGGCGGCCAAGGCTGCGTAAACAGGGGTCAGGGCGAGCAGGGCGCCGAACAGGGAATGGTGCGCTTTCACAGGGTAGCCTCCTTCAACAGATCGTTACGGGCCACCAGGGCGCGTTCGATGTCATCCTTTTTCAGGGTTTTTTCCAGGCGTTTGAGCAGGCTGCGGGCGCCGTTTTCGCCCAGGTCCAGAGCGACCCGTGCATAGGTGTAGGCCTTGACCGGGTCATGACAGATCGCCCGGCCATACGCATGCAGGGTCGCCATGCGGTACCAGGCCGCGGTGGAGCCGTCTTGTGCCTGTTGCTGGAAAATCGCCAGGGCTTTTTCCTGGTCGGGCTCGTCCTCGACGCCCTTGCTGTAGTACTCGCCAAGCAGCAGTTGGGCATCGGGGTAGTGGCTGGCGATCAGTTCATCGATCAGTGCACGGGCTTTGTCCGGGTCGAGGGTGAGCCAGTTGTTGACCATGTAGAACGAGGCTTGCAGTGCCTTGGCCCGGGTTGGCTCCCGGGTCTTTACCTGGTCGATCAGGCTTTGGGTTTCCTCGGCGTTGTGCTCGGTCGGGTTGGAAATCATGTAGTTGGCCTTGGACACCATTGCCGGGACGAAACCGCGCTCCACCGCGTTGTCACGCCAGCGGTGAGCTTCCGCGGTGGCAAGATCAAGGGCTTCGGCCTCGGCCTTTTCCTGGGCCAGTTGCTGTGGGCTCGGTTGGGCTTTGTCCGGGCCCATGCCGTTGGCCTGGCGCTCGTAGCGGTCGGCGTCCTGTTCGGCGCGGCGCACGCTGGTGATGCTGTCGAGCAGCGAACCGATACGGTGAACGATGTCCACCGGCAGTTGCGGCCGCTCGGCCTCCAGGGTTCGGGCGAAGGCCGGGAAGGCCGTGTCCTGATCCTCGCCAAGGAAGCGGTAATAGCGGTCGATGGCCCGTATGTCGGTCCGCACCGCCTGTTGATAGCCTCGCTCGGCCGCGGCACGATCGCCCTGGCGCTCGGCCAGAACAGCGCGGTACAACGCCGGGCGGCAGTTGAGCAGGCACGACTGCTCATACAGGCCAAGCACCTGCGCCGCTTCATGGGTTGGCACCAGTTCCGGGTACACCAGGAACACTTCCAGGGTTGTGCTGGCGTTACGCGGGTCGAGGTTGCTCGGGTAGCGCGTCAGCGCCTGTTCAACCCAGGCGCGCTGGCCCTGGCGCAGGCTCGGGCTGCGGTCGAGCAGGCGCGCCAGTGAAGCCAGCGCCGGGACCAGCCCGCGCCCGTCGGCAAAGGCTTCGCGGTACAGACGAATCACTTCCTGGCGGCTGGCACCTTCACTGCTCGACAACAGGTCGCCCAGCAACAGCTTGGACGCCAGGTCACCACGCTCGGCCAGCACGCGCAGATCAGCCGTGACCTCGGCGCTGGGGTCTTTGTACAGCGCATAGCGGATTTGCTCCAGGCTCTGCCCGGCCAACGCCGGGGCAGTGCAGGCCAGGGCGCCGAGCAGCAACCAGGTGGGCGTCATCGGTTTCATCGCTCGGCCCTTAGCGCGACAGCGACGGCAGACCGAGGAACAGGTCTACTGACACCGGTTTCAGATAGGCCTGGGCTGGCAAGCGCGTGTCCGGACGGATCGTCAGGGCCAGGTTCTTGTTCAGCTCATCCACCCGCGAGTCCACCACCGTGCCGGTGAAGCGCTCGTCGAGGCCGAACACCTGCAGGTCGACCGAGGTCACCCGGGAGATGTCGGCGAGCTTGTCGAACGGCACGTTGGCGGTGACGAACAGGTCTTCGTTTTTCGGCAGCAGGTGCATGAGTGGCGCCTGCTTGTAGCCGAAGCCGTCCAATGGCTTGCTTGGGAAGTACACCTGGCAGTCGCACGGGCTGTTGATCACGGTTTCGATGGTGGCGCGACCGAGCAGGGTTTGCAGGTCGCCGGGCGACAGGTCGGCGACTGCCTTCATGTCGGCCGGGCTGGTAAAGCTGGTCGCCAGTTGCGTTGAAATGCTCGCCACCGGCTCGCCGGCCTTGACCTCGGTCTGCCCCGGTTGCAGCAGGAACTTCACATAGCCGTTGTCGGGCATGCTGATGACCTGGGCATTGGCCGACACCTGGGCTTGCAGCGCCGGGATGCGAAACAGCAGCAGGTAGCTCTTGTAGGCAACAAAGCTCAGCGCGGCGATCCCGGCGGCGGTGTAAAGCAGGGTGCCGGTCATGGCCTTGAGGCGGTCGCCGGCCGAACGCGCGCTGGCATAGGTGTGCTTGCGTTCCTTGATGTAGTTCTCGCGTTGCATCACGTTGAACAGGCCATTGATGTCGGCGATTTCGCCGGACATGTAGGCGGTGATGATGTAGCGCAGGATGTCGCGCTTCTGGGTATCGAGGTCGACGAACTGTGCGCCGACCTCCTGGCCGCGCTGGGACACGATCTTGACCTTGCTGTCGATATTCAGGTCGATCTGATTCAGTCGCAGCTTGATCGAGGCGTTGTACAGGCTGCCGATCTTCAGCGGGTCTGCATGAACCAGGCCGATACCGCCCAGGGAAATGTCCTGCAGCGTGCTCTCGAATGAGGGTTGGCCCGTTGCGCTGAGCAGGACCCGGGCATTGAGTTTGGTGCGCACGTACTGACGTTCGTCGATCGCTTCATGGACCACATTGGCCGGTACTGTTGGGGTGCTGGAGCTACTCATGACAGGCGCCTTTCCTTAACGTTGCGTGAGTTCGAGAAGAACCGAGATGACCCCGAAGAAGATCGCGATGGAGGAACACAGCATCGCTTTGGAGGACCAGCGGTTCAGGGCTGCATCGAAGTTGACGCTGCCGTTGCTTAATGTGGTTTTTTGTCGGGTCCAGCGCTGTTGGTCCATGTGGAACATTGCGTAAACCTTCATCACCGAGCCGACGATCTGGTTGTAATAAAGAACGAACGGGTACACCGGGCTGACCGGGTGCCCGGCAAACAGGAACATCACCGTGACCAGGGTGCGCGACAGCAGCACCCAGAACAGGTACACCAGCAGGTACTGGATGCCGAACACCAGGCCGGCCACCACCGATGCAGTCAGGCCCATCAGGCATGTCCACATCGATACCCGCTGATCCAGCAGCACATACAGGGTGAACAGCCCCAGTCGCGCTCGCCCGAGCAGGTGGGTGGCGCGGAAGTTCTGCCGCAGCGAGTTGCCGTACCAGCGGAACATCAACTGCCGGGTTGCACGCCAGAAGCTGTTGTCTGGCGGATGCTCCACGGTCAGGGTGTTGCTGTCGGGCACATAGAAGGTGTCCCAACCCGCACGCATCAGGCTCAACCAGGATGACTTGTCGTCACCGGTGAGGAACTGGAAGCGGCCCAGGCGCCAGTGTTCGAGGAAGTCGGCTTCGACATCCCTGATGAACTCGGGGTCGGTCATCACACTGGCACGGAAGAACGACAGCCGCCCGGTCAGGGTCAGCACGCGGTGCGACAGGGCCATCGAGCACATGTTGATGTGCCGTTGAACAAAACGCATCGAGTGCCATTCGCGCATCAGGCGGCTGCCTTCGACCTCGCAGAACTCGTTGGTGGTCAGGCCGCCGACATTGGGCAGGTAGGCAAACAGCTTGACCGCACGTTCGACACAGCCGGGCAGCATCATGGTGTCGCCATCGACCACGCCGACCACCGAGTCTTCCATGGGCATCTGCCGCGACAGTGCGCGAAAGGCATGCGCCAGGCCATCACGCTTTCCGGTGCCGCGGGCGCGGACGATAACCAGCTTGATGTCGTCGCGGCCCTTGACCTCGTTACGCATGATGTCCTTGATGAAGTGCTCGTCGCCTTTCTCGACGATCGAGGCGATGACCGTGCACGGTACCTTGAGCCGCTGCACTTCCTGGAATACCGACTGGTAGACCTTGAAGGTGGTATGGGTCGGGATACGGAAACTGGTGACCACCATGAACATGTGGGCTGGCAGTGCTGCATCGCCCATGCGCTCGACGGCCTTGCGAATACGTGGAAACTTCCAGTGCAGGAAGTACATGCCGCGCAGGTAATGGACAATGGCGTTGCCATAGCGCCACATGCCCAGAGTGCCGATGATGAAAATGAACAGGTGGTGATTGGGGTCCAGGTATTGCGGTGCAACCATTTCCGAGACCAGCGCGACCAAGCCGAACAGGCAGGCCCAGGCGCAGAAGCGTGCGCTTGCCCTGAGCATGCCTGAGTGACCCGCAGGTTGGCCTGACTGTCGTTCCATGTGTTCGTCTCTCCTTGATGGTGGCGGCGCCTGCCGGCGACACGGCTGCACGTCGCCGTCCCGCGAGGCGGGCGGACGATGGCAGGTCGTGTCAGTTGATGGCGGGTGCCGGCTGCTCTCTTGGCGGAGCGTTCAGGCTTACCAGCAGATCCCTTCACGGGAAGCGTCACTGGTATGCGGCATGAAGCCGACCAGATCGACGATCTGCTTGTTGTCGTTGCGCTCCAGCGCCAGGGCGAAACGGTTGTCGTTGTTACCGAGCACGATCACATCCGAGTCGTCGATGACCTGTTGCAAGTCGTTGCAGAGCAGTGAGGAGACGTGCGGGATTTTCCCTTCGATGTAATCGCGGTTGGCGCCGAATACCCGCGCGTACTCCACGTTGGCGTCGTAGATGCGCAGGTCATAACCTTTGCCGATCAGCATTTCGGCCAGCTCTACCAGCGGGCTCTCGCGCAGGTCGTCACTGCCAGCCTTGAAGCTCAAGCCGAGCAGACCGATACGACGTTTGTCGAAACCGGTCACCAGGTCGAATGCGTTCTGCACCTGGCTGCGGTTACTGGCCATGATCGAGGCAAGCAGTGGGTGTTCGACGTCCAACTGGCCGGCGCGGTAGGTGAGGGCGCGAACATCCTTGGGCAGGCACGAGCCACCGAAGGCAAAGCCGGGGCGCAGGTAATAGCGTGACAGATTGAGTTTGTGGTCCTGGCAGACCACATCCATCACTTCACGGCCGTCGACGCCCGAGGCCTTGGCAATGTTACCGATCTCATTGGCGAAGCTGACCTTGGTCGCATGCCAGACGTTGCAGGTGTACTTGATCATTTCGGCGACTTCGATCGACTTGCGAATCACCGGTGCGTCCAGGCCCTCGTAGAGCGATTGCAGCAGCTCGCCAGACTGGCTGTCGAGCTCTCCGATGACGGTCATCGCCGGGAAGTCGTAGTCGTTGATCGCCGTACTTTCGCGGAGGAACTCCGGGTTCACCGCGACGCCGAAGTCGACACCGGCACGTTTGCCTGACGTGGCTTCAAGCAGCGGGATCACCACATTCTTCACTGTTCCGGGCAGCACGGTGCTGCGTACCACGACGGTGTGCCGCGAGGGCTTGTCACGCAGCGCTTCACCGATCTGGCGACACACGGCCTCCATGTAGACCAGGTCCAGGTCGCCGTTCTTCTTGCTCGGGGTACCAACGCAGAGCAGTGACAGGTCGGTTTCCAGAACTGCGGCCTGAACATCGGTCGTGCCACGCAGCAGCCCTTTGCGCAGGCCCTCTTGCAGCAATGCCTCAAGGCCAGGCTCAACGATGGGTGACTGGCCTTGGTTGATCATCTCGATCTTGGCCTCGGAGATATCGACACCGATCACCTGATGTCCGCGTGCCGAAAGGCAACCGGCACAGACAGCCCCAACATAACCCAATCCAAAAATACTGATATGCATAGTTCCCTCTCTCCCGGTTCATCGACTGATCCGGGATCGTTAGTTAGGGAAATTCTTATATGGACGCCTCCCGGAGCTCAATAGGTAGCCATGCTGGCGCGTAGGTAGGAGCAGTCTTATATCCGGCCTG